>NZ_DANC01000040.1:4947-38125 GCF_002499755.1 Methanoculleus sp. UBA291
AGGCTTTTGAGCGACCGGGACTCTCTCTCTTTCGAGACCAGGTCGGCCCCCGTCGCAATCGCGAGGACGCCGCCGAACACCATCAGCGAATTCTCCAGTTGCCGAAAAAAGACCAGGATCGACGGCCGTTCGGGCATCTTCCCCGCCGGATCGGCGGCGTCTTCCGCCGCCTGCAGCTGCTGGTTATACGCTTCGAGGTCCTGGTTGTACTGGTCGATCCCCTGGTGCATGCCGAGCAGAGCAAACATCAGGAGCAGCGCAAGGATCACCAGGAACTTCCGGCTGGTGAGGTGGTCGGTGAACTCTTTCCCGGCCACGATTAAAACCCGTTCTACTGTCATATTATCTCCGTTGTACTATTATGGTCGGTCGTCATCGCCTCCGCGAGAAGAGGTACCCGATGGCGAGGAGCGAGGCGGCGAGGACGCACGCGACCGGAACCAGAGGGAGCGGGTCCTCTCGGATCGTCTCTTCCTGTACAGAACTGTCCCTGATGTAGTGGGTCATAGGATTGTCATACATGCGTCCGACGAGATACGCAGTCTCGTCGTACCCGACCACGGTCCCGGCGGCGACCGCAGCCACCTCGTATCGGTGGTTGCCCGGGGCGTGGACAACGATATGCCCCTCCTCAAGCCCGATGATCCGGATGCCGTCCACGTAGCCGTCGATGCGGGTCCCGGTCTCCTCTTCTCCCGGACAGTCGTAGGAAAGAGAGACAAACGGCGTGACGTAGTGCTGCATACCATACTTCTTGAGGTCTTCTTCGGTCCGCTTCCAGGGGATGCTGACCCCCCCGGGTCGGTGGCCGGACCCCGGGGCGTCGCGACCGGTATCCGGGACATCGGCTTCCAGGTCCAGGACGCCCCGGTTTCCGGCAGCATCGTAGGCGATGACCCGGACGGTATACTGACCTGCGGGGAGGGTGACCTGCCCTGATGCGAGGGGCCCGAAGTCCGTCCCGTCGACGATGAGGTGCGTGATCGACGGCTCGGAGACGGCATACCGGATCGTCCCGTCTTCGTCGACCGAGCCCTCCACCGCCGGAGACGTCGTATCGTCCGTGGCGGCAAGGGTCCGGACCATGCCGGTCACCGCTTCGGTGCAGGACGCCGCCAGGGGGAAGTTCAGGGTCTCGGGCGTATCGTTCCGGGTATGCCGCAGAACGTAGCCGCCGTTGTCGGTTATCTGGACGGCGGGGATATGATACTCCCAGAAGCGCCGGTAGTCTCCCCCAAGAAGACCCAATCCGATCTGATGGTTGGACGCCGGGAATTCTGGAACTGCATTCAGCATCCAGCGGTACTGGGGAAGGGTTTCTACACGGAGTTCGTCGCCGCGCGCCACGCAGTCGAGGTTGACGGCCGCGACGATATCCTCGCGGAGGTCTGCATGGCGTTCCAGCCAGTCGGTGCTCCCGAGAAGCCCCACCTCCTCGCCGGAGAAGGCGATGAAGCAGACCGACCGGTTCAGGGATTCCGTCCGGAGCGCCCGGGCAACCTCGAGCATCACGGCGACTCCGGCGGCGTTGTCGTCCGCTCCGGGGCAGTCGGGACCGTAAACGTCGTAATGGGCGCAGACGACGACGGTCCCCTGTCCGGCGCCCTTCTTGATACCGACGACGTTCCGGGTCGCGCCCGGTCCCGCATCCGTCTCGACGGCGAAGGTCTCCTGCTGTATGTCATATCCGTACTCCTCCAGTCTCCCGGCGATGTAGTCGGCAGCAGGTCCGTCGTCGAGGCCGGGGACCCGCCGGTAGTCGGTGAGTACCCCGATGGTCCCGGCTAATGAATCCACGTCATCGGCACGGGTCGGAGCGGCGGAAAGGCCAACGATCCGGGGAGAGGGAGGATCTGCCGACATCGCGCGTTACCCTCACGACAGGATGAGGTCTCCACGCGACCCGGCGTTCCCGGAGCCTTCACTGCATGCGATCTCCCAGTGGTAGGCACCGGGTCCCTCTGGCGTGAGGTACACCGACAGCGTCCCCGCCCGGTTGTTGTTGATGAGCGGGAGATCGAAAATGGACATCGCGGCTACGGCGCCATCCGGTCCTTCCATACGGAACCGGGCCGTCCGGAGAATTACAGCGTTGTAGTCCCGGTATTCGCACTGCACCACGATCCGGTAAGTCGCCTCCGGCGTATAGGGGCCGATGTAGGTATCGGCCCGGGCGGTGCAGTCGATGCCTCCGTCCTCATCGATCAGGAGCGAGCCCCCGGGGACCTCCACGATGCGTGCCGGTTCGTTCTCGCCAGCATTCACATGATCGACGACTACGTCGGTCCTTGGCGCCGACGACGCCGCGCTGAATGCCGACGCGCCAGTATTCGCATGATCGACGACTATGTCGATCTCCTGGACCTCCCCCTGGATCTCCACGATGTGCACCGGTTCGTTCTCCGCGCCGGTCGGCGCCACCGCCATGCAGATGAGGAGCAGGCCGATGGCGGCAACGGCACACGATCCGAACATTTTTCTCTCTTTCATGCTCTTTTTCCCCTGTTCACGAAATCGCAACGGACCCCCACGATGATAGCCAGATGCTTCATTACCCGCCGGCCCCGCGATATCGGCGATCGAGACGTCAACGTCCTTCCATATACCTTTTCTGTGTCAAACGTTGAATTGTCAGGGCACTCGAAGGCTCCGGAGCGGAGGATGAGACGGATCTCCCGGCAGCAAAGCCCGGTGCTCCGGCACCTTCCCCGGAGACCGGCGGCAGGTGAAATGCGCGTTGAGCGAACCCGGTCATAGCGCCGGTCCATGCCCTCCAGCCGCCCGGACGAGAGAGCGAGGGCGGGTACGGCCTTCCGGGAGTTATTCCGGGAGTAATTTTTCAAAAATAGAGAGAGGATCGGTGTATGATGCATCCTTCCCTTTACCTAACCGTAGACATACAGTCTGCCCGAGCTCTTGTCGGACTCATCGTCCCGGTAGACGCTCCCGTGGAAGTCATAGACGTTGCCCGGATATATGACAAATGCGTCGGAGCTGAGCGTACCTCTTCTGGAATCGCCCGTTCCGAGACCATCCGAACAGACTTCAGCGACGGTCCCTCCGTCATCTGTGAACTCGAAGTGCACATCGCCGCCGGCCCAGAAGTCGGTATCGTCAAACTCCCATTCGACCTGTTGTTTGATCCAGAGACCCTCGTCCGGGATACCGCTTAACGTATAGTCCCCGATAGATGCCATGGCCGGTGTACTACCCCAGGACTCGTTGAAGTATAAATGTCCAACGTTGAATCCGACGGCTAACGGCTCTGTTTTCCCCAGATTGGAGAGGTCTAAGGGCCCAACCAGATCGGAGAGCTCCACCGTGCGGATGTGATCTCTTACGTCTATCGTTTGATCTACTGCATCTATCGGTTCGGGTGCTTGATCGGGGTTCATGACGCACTGAAGACGTTCATCACTCAAACCGGTGTCGTCATCGATATCGATCACCGGGGAGGCCCTATCCGCACTCACCGCCGGCACGATGACCGCGCCGACGACCAGCAGCGCCACGATAATGACGCCGATTCCGGAAAGAACTTTTGGTTTCATGGTTCCATTCCTCCTTTCGTGCGTACCCGGGGAGGGACCATGGAACCGTAACGGCTATCCCCGATGGGAGCCAACAAGACCATTGCCCTCCGGGCACGTTGTGGGAGCCGGGGTACGATGGCAATCGAGCATCCCGGCCCCCGTGGGATACCGCATGCGGCATCCACGCTGTTCTTTCGAATGCGCTGAAGGATATAATTTACGGCCATAAAAGCTACCTATCGCACGACAGGTAGCTGCCGTGGCCGTAAAAGGTATATAGGCATCGTAGAAACTCCTCTCTGATCGTCTATGAACTCCTGCAGAACTGCATTGGCCATCATGTTCGCCGCCGCGCTGCTGGTCACGGCCGGGGATGTGACGCCCGAAGAAAACCCGTCGTTTGCACCGATGACCGCCGGCAGCATCGTGCAGGGCGAGACGGACTGGTACTCGATCGACGTTCCCGCAGGCAAAACCGAGTTCATCGTCGACCTGGACTGGGACGATTCGTCCGACTCGCTTCGCCTGACGATTCACGCGCCGGACTCCGTGCTCGGGCCGAATTACGATGCATACGATGGTGTTGACCCCGATCAAACCCCCAAACCGCAAACGTTAGATATAAGCGGTCACATTCGCACGGTGAATATCTCCGATCTGGGAAGAGTGGAAGCCCTGGCTTACGGATTCAAAGTCGGGGATCTATACTTCAACGAATCCTGGGGTAGTACACCGGCCATAGCATCTCTCGGGGACTACACGTTAACGGGTGTTCCGGAGGAGGGTATCTGGGTCAAACCGCAGGTAGGATGGGAGTTTGACGACGCCGATCGGTGGGAATGCGGAGATGTGGGCTTCGAATTGACCGACGACGGAGGAACCGTCGTTCAGGTTTGTCCGGATAATCTCGGGATAAAAGACTCCGGCAAAGGCATGCTCAACGCCGGCGCGTTTCTCGTACATCCGGACAACGTCTATGACTTTCACGGAAACGTCTGTCGAGGAGAGGAGTCCGATAGGAGCTCGGGCAGACTGTATGTCTACGGCCGGGTAGACGGAGAAGCCCGGGGAGACGGGGGTGTAGAGTTAAAGCGAAGCCCTTATTTCTTCGACGATAGGGGAGACCGACTGAGCGACAGGGGGATCTCTCGAAAGAACGGGGAAATACCGGAAATAACGTATTTTGACGTCATAGATGAAGAGAAGGATAACCTGATTGTAGAAAGACTCGATCGATCGATTGCGGATGGGGGTAACGGGAGAATACAACTGCGCATAAAGGACTCCGGCGGCTTGCATCCCGGGACGTGGCGGTTCGAGGTCTACGGGGACAGGGTGACCGGGACCGAGGACTACACGTTCACCTGGCGATAAAAAGCGAAACATTGAACGTTTCTTCCGGCGACCATCCAGCATGGTGCAGTGGAGCCGGCTATTCACAGTTCTCCTCGTCGCCGTGACCCTCGCGGCCCTTGTACTCCCGGGCACGGCAGCCGCCCGCTACGTGGTCGAGCCGGTGACGGAGGAGTACGCCGGCGAGTGGCATAATTTCGAGGAGATCACGTTCTGGGACCTGCCGCCCCGGGTGATGGCCCTCTACTTCCTGCTCACGGTCCTGCCCGGGCTCCCCTACGCGGGGGAACTCTTCTACGCCCTCAGCTTCCTCGCGCCGCTCGGGTTCCGGCGGATAACAAACCGCACCGTCCTCGACGACGACTTCCGGAACGACCTCTACCGGCAGATCGCCTCCCATCCCGGCGCCGATTTCAGGGAACTCCGCAGGTTGACGGGTGCATCGCGAGGGCGGCTCCGGTACCACCTCAATACGCTCGTCAGAGAAGGCAAGGTGGCCGCCGTGGACTACCGGAACCGGGCCGGGCACTTCGTGCGAAACCGTGCGTATACCGACCTCGAACAGCGCATCCTCATCAGCCTGCGGGACGAGACCTCCAGAGCGGTGCTTGCAAACCTCCTCAAATTCCCGGGCGCACTCAGGAGCGAGATCGTAGAACGGCTCGGACTCTCCAGCCCGTCAATCTCCCGGCAGATGCAGCAGTTCAAGGCCGAAGGGATCGTCGCCGCAGAGAGGGACGGGCGGTTCATCCGCTATCGGCTCTCAGAAGGCGCCCGGGATCTTCTCAACCGGCACGTGGAAGACCTTCCCCTCCCGCAGCAGCCCGCCACGAAGGGTTACTCCGTCGCACCGGACCGCGAGGTGTCGTCGGGTTAGGCCCCCGCGACAGGGGTGCCTCTCCTCCGTCGTTTTGCGCACCCCTCTCTCCGGACTGCAGCGGTCGGCGTTCTGATACGGAGGTAGGGGCCCGGATCGTCTTTCAGAGAGCCGACAGCGGGCGAATCGCCGCGACGTTTAGCTGATCGGGCCGGAAAAAGGATATAGAAGAGCGTGGAACTCTCTATCCATGGACGGCGCCTGAAACGGTGCGGAGAATCACCTGGCCCTTTCGCCATGAACGGGTGAGGTTATACGCTTTGAGGTGTGGTGGTTTGACGTCGCAGGAGATACTCATCGCCCTGACGGTCTGTATCGCGTTTGCCGCCGGTGCTCTCTCCACGTTTGTGCTCATCTACGACACCGGGTCCTCCGCCGTCTCACTCCCGCAGAACATCTACGGCCTCCCGCTCTCGGAGATGTGGACGATCGTTGCGGACCAGACCGGCGTCGAGAACGTGACGGCCGTCCTTGGGGAGGCGGAGATCGTAACCGCAGACGACGGCTCGGTCGAATCGTTGAATTTCGATTTTTACGGTGAGAACGAGAGCCGCCGTCACTGGTATCGGGTTTCGGTCGGCCCTGCGGGGACCATAACCTGGGATTCTCACGAGATCGACAAAGCGCCTGCAGGAGAGCATCCGTTCGCCCTTTTCTCCGAGATCGAACGGATTCCTTACCGGGAACTGGTCGATGAGGGCGCAGGACTGATCGTCAGTGTCGGGGCACTGTCGGGGGATGTGGGATACAACGCCGGATATCGACCCCTCTTCGCCCTTTCCAGGGGCACGATCGCTCCCCTGGAAAGGGTGGCGTTCTCCACGGACGAGCCATGGTATGACATTGCCGTCTTTTACAGAACGGAAAACTCTCCTTCCAGGAAAGGGACCCACTACTGCACGCTGTTAACGCTTCGCGACCTTGACAGGGCCGAGACGGTTGACTACCGGGATGCGGAGTTCTCCATAGGAGCGTAACGCCCCGGCGGTCCCCGCGATCGGGGGCCTGCCATCGTCACGTTCGGAGGACTTTTCGGACCCGGAGAACTTCACCGCCGCTGCGGGAGACCTGGTCCGAGAACGCTGCCTCTATCCCAACGGGTCCCCGATCGGTTTCTGCCACGATGTTTGCGGGTGGACCCGGCCTACTCCCAGCAGAACGTCTCCATATCGTATCCGGCGTGCGGCATGTCCGGGGGCACCATGTGGCTCATGTGGACGCACCGGTAGTCACGCGCCCCGACGTCGCGGGCGAACCGGACCGCCTCGGCGTAGTTCATGTGCTTGCTGATGGAGTAGCCCGCAGGGGCGATGGCGTCGACGAAGAGGAGGTCGATATCGGTGGCGAGAAGGAGGTCCCGGCTCTCTTTCGGGATATCCTCCCGCGTGTCGGCGGTGTAGGCGACTGCGATACCGCCGTGCTCGATCAGGAGGCCGCAGGTGTAGACCGGCGGGTGGTTCACCGGAAAGAACGTAAAGGTCACGCCGAAGAGGTCGAACGGTTCGTAGACGGGAACCGGGTGCTTCACAAACGACAGAAAATGAAGGTACCCGGAGCAATAGTCGATTACCGGCGGGGCTGCATAGGCCGGAGGCACCTTCTGCACCCGATAGAACTCGCCGAATCCGATGAAGTGGTCGTAGTGGCCGTGGGTCCAGAGGACCGCGTCGATATGGGGTGAGCAGGCCCGGAGGAGCTGCTGCCGCAGGTCCGGCGACGAATCGATAAGGATGTGTTTTTTGTCCGTCTCGATGAGAAGGGACGTCCGGAGTCGCGACCTCCCCGCCGCCGTCATCGCCCGGCAGTTCTCGCAGTCGCATCCGATCTTCGGCGTCCCGATGGCGTCTCCCGTCCCGAGCAGCGTGATCTGCATACTAATAGCCGACACCGCGAATGACGTTGCGTTCCTCGACCCTGAGAAGACCCTGCTCGATGTCCGCCGCGTCTACCCGCTGCCGGTCCTCCATCAGCGCCGACATCACCGCCTCCTTTATCATCATCCGGAGGTCGGAGCCCGAAAACCCATCCGTCCGGGCGGCAAGGTCCGCGAAGTCGCAGTCGCAGTCGATGGCGGCGGCGACTTTCTCGAGGATCGCCTGCCGCATCGCCTGATCCGGAAGCGGGAACTCCACCACCTCGTCAAACCGTCGCCAGGCCGCCTCGTCCAGGATGCGGGGATGGTTCGTCGCCCCGATGAGGAGAACGCCGTTCTTCACGAAACTGATCTGGTCGATGTTCTTCAAGAGCATGTTCACGGCGCGCTTCATCGCGCCGTGGTCGTCGCTGACGCGGGTCTTCGCGACAAAATCGAACTCGTCGATGAAGAGGATGCAGGGGGCGAGTTTCTTCGCGAGGTCAAAGATGCGGTCGATATTCTTCGAGGTCTCACCCAGGTACTGGGAGGTGACCATCGCGAGACGGACCTCGAGCACCGGCATGTGGAGGGCCCGGGACATCGCGAGCGCAAGAGAGGTCTTCCCGGTGCCGGGCGGGCCGACGAAGAGAAGCCGGCCGAACTCGTAGATCCCGTGCTCCTGCAGGAAGTCCCGGTGCTCAAGGGCGACGCCGATCTTCCTGATGATCTCCTCCTGCCTCGGGGTGCAGACCAGTTTCTCGACCGAGAACTCGACCTCGTTCGGCGCGCTGATGATGATCAGGTCACGGGCCTCCCGCATCTCCTCGTTCTCCCCGATGAGCCGGGAGACCTTCGCCTCCATGTACTCCTTCGTGTCGTCGAACCGGGGGTTCTTCGCCAGGACATCCCGGTACCGGACGGTGATGCCGTCTTTCCCCTCAAAATAGTAGGCGAGGACGGGGTTCACCTCGACCCGTGAAGCGCCGCCCTTCTTGAGAAACCATCCTGCCGCCGGATCGAGCGACGGCAGGCTCAGGCGCTGCCCGAACTCCTCGTAGCCGACGAACGGGTTTGCGCGGACGGCCTGACAGACAGCATCCGGGGTATTGAACACCTTCTTAAGAACCCCCTCGCTCACGATCAGGGGGCGCTTCACCTCGGTGCTCCCGCCGCTACCGGCACCGAAAAATTCCCGGCAGCGCGGATGAAGGTCGTTGATGCCGAGTTCCTCACTCCGATTGAATATCTCCGCGGTGAGCAGGAGTTCCATGACGGCGAGGACGTCACGCGCACCCGTATCCATGGTCATATTGAACATACGTATTTGTGCGCGGTATCAATAAGCGTAGCTCACCGGGTGGTGACCTCGCACCCGCCGTCCGTGACGATCAGGGTGTGCTCCGCCTGGGAGACGAACGAACCCGGCACGTCGTGCAGCACCGGGAAGGGGTGGAGGACCCCCGCCCGCACGAGGGACGAAAGCCCGATCTCGACCTTGTCCCCGGGAACCCAGCGGCGGGAGAACGGGAGCCCCCGCCGCGGCCGCGCTACCTCAAGCACCCGTTTTGCCGACGGCAGGCGGGCGGGGCGGGCCGAGATCTGCTGGTAGATCTCCACGCGCGTCGCCTCGCCGATCCGTCCCGACCCCGTGGTGGCGAAAGGCTCGATTGCAAAGATCATTCCTTCCTCAATGGCGGCCCCGCCGTTCATGGCGACGTTCGGGATGGAGGGCCGGGTGTGAAGGTCGTAGCGGTCGAGGCCGTGCCCGGTGAGGTTTGCGACCGGTTTATAGCCGCGCTCCTCGATCGTTGCCTGGACGACCGCTCCAATATCCCCGGCGGTGATCCCCGGACGAACGGTGGCGATCGCCGCATCGAGGGCCGCCCGGGAGGCTTCGACGAGGGGACCGTGGTCGCCGAGGTCGACGGTCAGGGCGGTGTCGGCGATGTAGCCGTCGATCTGCACCCCGAGGTCGACCTTGACAAGATCCCCCCGGGCAAACGTCCGCTCGTCCCCGGGCATGGCGGTGTCGTGGGCCGCGGCCTCGTTGAGGGAGACGTTCAGGGGGAAGGCGAGAAACGCTCCCTCATCCGTCACCATCTTCTCCGTCGTCTCGACCATCTCGAGGATGCTCGCTCCCTCCTTCACGAGCCCCGCGCCCTGGTGGAGAATCTTCCGTGCAAGCGCCCCTGCTTCGCGGTAGGCGTCGTAGATTTCATCGTCCATGATCATAGTGTGAGCTCTTCACCGTATTGGGTGAACCGGTCAAACCCGGTCTCTGTCACCGCGCCCATATCCTCCAGGCGGACGCCGCCGGTCCCGGGGTAGTAGAGGCCCGGTTCGACGGTGACGACGTTTCCGGCGACGAGCGCCCCGCCGTGAGGCCCGAGCGACGGTTCT
The DNA here is from genome assembly GCF_002499755.1 of Methanoculleus sp. UBA291. Taxonomy (NCBI): domain Archaea; kingdom Methanobacteriati; phylum Methanobacteriota; class Methanomicrobia; order Methanomicrobiales; family Methanomicrobiaceae; genus Methanoculleus; species Methanoculleus sp. UBA291. The sequence continues at coordinate 14,966 of NZ_DANC01000040.1, forward strand.
TCATGGATCTCAAGCCCGACGCCGTGGCCGAGGCTGTGGATGAACCCCCGCGTGTCGCTCTCGTAGCCGCGGTCGCAGAAGAACTCGACCACCGCCTGGTAGAGGTCGGCGCCGGTGGCCCCGGCCCGGATCATCGATATGCCGAGGGTTTTGGCGTCCCGGACGGCCTCGTACATCTCCCGGATCTCCGGGGAGGGCTCGCCCTTCACCACCGTCCGGGTCATATCGGCGTAGTAGCCGGTCTGTTCGTGCTGGGGGTAGATGTCGATGACGATCGGCTCGTCCTCACGGAGCGGTCCCGCGCCGGCGTTGTGCGGAAGAGCGGTGTCGAGACCGCAGGAGACGATGGTGTCGACCCCCCGGCACCCGTGGGCGAGGAGGAAGGTGTGCATCTCGGTGCGGACGGCCTCGGCGGTGAGGGGCGCACCGTCCCGGCGGAGAAGGCCCCCCCTCGGGATGGAGGCCCGTATGAGCGAAAGTCCCCGGTCCAGCGCCGCCTCGGTGACCCGTTGCACCGAGCGTATTCGTTCGATCTCCTCCGGCGTCTTGACCGCCCGCATTCCTTCGACTGTATTGGCAGCGTCGACGAAGACCGGGTGGAACGACTCGAGTTCCCGGGCGAGGGCGAGAGGAAAGGTTGCCGGGACGAGGACCGGGCCGCCGGCGAGGTCCGCGATCATATGGGCGGTCGCCCGCCAGCGCGATTCTCCGGCTTTGATGTATTCGAGGTACCCGGCATCGGCGCGGGTGACGACCGCCGCCGTCGATTCGCGAACCGCCCGTTCGTGCTCCATCTGCGGGACGACGATCATGCCCCGCTCGCCGGACTTTTGCATGTAGACCACGGGGTCGCTGGTACGGAACCGGGTCAGGTAGCGTACGTTTGCGTCCACAGATGCACCGTATGCCGCGTATGCTGCTGCTCCGGCATCCCGGATAGCAGAATCCAGTCCATTCATGGTATTCACTCTTTCGTTGAAACCACAAGTACTTTTATCCCTACGTTGAAGTATGAATAATGGATGAGGCAACCAAACTGGTCTTCAAAGGCAAGTTTCTCGTGCTGACGGTGATGCTGAACGTCATCGTCCTCTGCTTCGCCATGGCTGTCTTCGTCCTCTTCCGGTTTGCGCCTGAAGGAACCGTAGGTCTTGCAATCGGCCTCCTCCTCCTCGCGATAGGGGCGGTCTTCTCCGTCTCGTTCCGGAAGCGGTATCACCAGACGAAGGCGTGGCTGTACGAACAGCCGTAGCGCGCACGATCCCATGTCCGTTCACGGGAAACTATGCTGACCAAGTTAAAATCCGAGATTGAACTTGTCTCAAGGCACCTTGAGGTGATCCGGGCGGTCGTGGAGCACCAGCCCATCGGCATCATGAAGCTCTCCGAGGTCCTGGGTCTCCCCTACCACCGGGTCCGCTACTCGCTCCGGGTCCTCGAACAGGAGGGTTACATCCGTGCCTCCCCGGCCGGCGCGGTGGCGACGCCGCTCGCGGCCGATCTTCTCTCCGGTCTGGATGACGAGGTCGACGAACTGATCGTTCTCCTGCAGTCTATCAAACAGGAGAATTCCCGTAACGTTTAATACGCTTCAGGCAAGACTATATAGAGCACTTGTCCCGGTGCCGCCATAACTCAGTTGGTAGAGTGGCTGGCTGTTAACCAGCATGTCACAGGTTCGAGTCCTGTTGGCGGCGTTCTGTGTTCTTCTCCGATCTTTCTCCACATTTTGTTCTGGGACAACCCCGGGTTTATCCGGAGAAAATGCCGTAATTTCCGAAATTGAACGAAGTGAAAAACGGAGTATTCGCGTAATGGGATTGCCCTGGGTCATGGGAGACGCAGAAAACCGATGTTCAGCGACGCCGCGGGTGACACGCGGCAGATAACTCCGGCAGGACAAAAAAGTTATCACCCCTCCAGGCAGCAGTTCCCGCATGGAAGTCCATCCTTTTCGCATCGATATCCCCCAACCGGTCCTGGACGACCTCCGGGATCGGCTCTCGCATACGCGTTTTCTCGACGAAGTCGAGGGCACGGGCTGGGATTACGGCACGAACCTGGGTTATATGCGGGAGATCGTCGACTACTGGCTGCATGCCTACGACTGGCGGGCCCGGGAAACCGAACTGAATGCATATCCCCAGTATCGCGCCGAGATCGACGGCCTCGGGGTTCACTTCATCCACGAGCGGGGCAGAGGGTCCGACCCGCTCCCGATCATCCTCACGCACGGCTGGCCGGACTCAATCTGCCGCTACCTCGACCTGATCCCGATGCTGGCCGACCCGGCCCGTTTCGGGGGCGACCCCGCCGACTCGTTCGACGTGATCGTCCCGTCGATGCCCGGGTACGGGTTCTCCGACCGACCCCGCGAACGCGGCATGACGTCGGCGCGGGTCGCCGGCCTCTGGGAGCGGTTGATGACCGACGTCCTCGGCTACCGGCGTTTCGCCGCGGGGGGCGGGGACATCGGGAGCGGGGTCTCCCAGCTCCTGGCGCTCGCACACCCCGAATCGGTCGTCGGCCTCCACCTCACCGACATAGGCTTCTTCTCTCTCGGCGCCGATATCCCCGACCTCTCAGAGAACGAGAGGCGGTATCTGGATGCAATACGGGAACTGTGGATGCAGGAGGGCGCCTACAGCATGGTGCAGTCGACGAAGCCGCAGACCCTCGCGTACGGGTTGAACGACTCGCCCGCCGGTCTCGCCGCGTGGTTCCTCGAAAAATTCCGCACCTGGAGCGACTGCGACGGCGATATCGAGCGACGTTTCAGCAAAGACGAACTGCTGACGAACATCATGATCTACTGGGCGACCGGGACGATCGCGTCGTCGATCCGCATCTATTACGAGAATATGCACGCCCTCCCGTTAGACTTCTTGAAGGAGCGTATCGACGTCCCGGTGGGGATGGCAGTCTTCCCGAAAGACTTCATCCCGCCTCCGCGCGAATGGGCGAAACGGAGGCTGAACGTAGAGCGGTGGACACAGATGCCGCGGGGCGGGCATTTCACGGCGATGGAGGAGCCGGAACTCATGGCCAGGGAGATCCGGGCGTTCTTCCGCCCGCTCCGCGGGTCCCCGGCGTGAACAGGAAGGTCGGTGCACGGGGGCAGGGGAGAAGACGAACCCCGAAAGAAACATTCCTAACCCCGGGGGTCGAACTCCATGGCACCCAGGTGATTGAGGTGCCGAAACTGGTACTGATCGATGCAGAGACCGGGACGCGGGTCCGGCACCGGGTCCGGAGCATGAAGCAGGCCTTAAAGCAGCAGGAGTGGTACGAGGCGAACCTCGGCCGGCGAGTACGGATCGAGAAGATGTTTAAACGGTAACGCGGAAGATGACCGAAAAAAGTGCGGAGAATTAGCGTTCCTTCATGAAGACGGCGGCGACCGTCGGAAACGCTTCTTCCGTCTGTCCGCTGCTGCCTGCAGGCGTCCCGGCCGGTACCACGGTTCCTGTCGCCGTCACTGCAGGGGTAGTCCCTGGCCCGGGGATCCCGCCGCTGCTACCGCCATCTCCGCCGCCTCTTTGTGTGGGAGTGGGCTTGCCGGTCCCGCGAGAAGACCGAACGTGCTTAAGTGGGTCGCCACGCCCCAGGCGTAGTTTGCAGCCGTATCGATGCCGCCGGGTTCCAGTAATGAGCCCGGGTGCTTGTTTTCATCAATCCCGGCGATCTCGGTGCCATCGTAGAAGCGTGATCCCTCGTTCCTGGCATACCGCGCGATAAAGAATATGCCTGCCGGAACTGCCTGGCCGTCCGGGGTGGACCGCCCACCAAAAAAAGATCTCTTTTCCCGAACCCATCGTCCGGGATTATCTCCGCCGTGGCCGCGTCTCGACCTGTTCCGTCGTGACGACCTCAGGGGGCGGGGTTTCCGACTGCTTCAGGGCCTCCGCCTCCTCGCGGCTCGGCGGCGTCATGGTCCCGGTCGACTGGATCAGGTCAAAGTCCGCTTCCCGGGGCCAGTTGTCCTCGGAGAAGCCCGGTAACTCGTCCAGCCGCTGTTTGTCGATGTTCACGACGAAACGGTCGTCCCCCGGACGGGAGATCACAGCCTCGGGCGGGATGGCGAACCGTTTTGCTCCCACGCCGAGCATGCCCCCATACCTGAGCACCAGGTACTGCACCTTGCCCTCGGGGAATGTGACCCGCATATCCGAGATCTCCCCGAGGTCGTCGCCCTGCGGGTTGCTCACCTTTTTGTCCAGGATATCGTCGGCCGACATAAACCACTCTTCCCCGACCGCCCGTGTCCTGCGCTCCAGAACTACTTCTGAACGTTCCTGCATCTGTCTCCCTCTCCGTTGTCCCGTCTCTGGAAGGTGGATACACCCTCCAGGGCGGGGCGTGCAGTGAGTATCGGAACCCTTAAAATGGTTTTGCACTGCAGGGTCGGGGTCCCTCCGGACCCCCCGCCGGACGGCGATCTGAAGATTCAAGGAGAGATGCCGTCCGGGTTGGTGTGGCCGGAGGGGTATTTTTCCCGGCGGAAGCGCCGGCTACGGGTTCGGGTATAAATAGATGAAGTTATGTATCGCGTGCGTCAATCCCCTTTCATGGGGCCAACTGTCAGACTGGATATCACCACGATCCTTGAGGCAACGGATGAGTTGCAGCACTTTCTCAACCTGGGTGCCGCCCTCCTGCGGGCGGAAGGGCCGTTATCGGAAGAAGCAGCCGAAGCGTTGATCTTCAAACTGGCCGACGAACTTGAGGAGCACCTGCGGGCGATGAGCGATCAGCAGGGGTCGGCCGGCATCGGTGACCTGCGGGCCTGGACCCGGGCCTGGATCGATGAACGACGGAAGGCATATCCGGAAGAGTCCTTGCCGGGCGAGGAGAATGCTCAATAGAACTGCATCGTGAGGGGGCCGGGCCGCGCCGCTACCCAAAATTTATCACTACCTACCACGCATGCGGCCCCGATGCCTCACTTCGACCTCTTCTTCAAGACCGAAGAACTGCGGCGGAGACTTGAGCCGCACCTCCGGCTCATCCCGTCGTTCTTCGAGTTCACGATCCGGACCGGGACGCCGGAAGTCCGCTACTTCGACCAGAAGGACCCGATGTGGAAGGGTTTCCCCTTCCCGGTCCCGGAAAAAACCGTCTATGTCTTCGACGATGCAATCCCGGCGAGGGCGCTCGGGGGCGGGATGGATAAGCGAGCGAGCATCCGGGTCACGCGCGACGACCACGACGACGAGGCGATCGCCCTCCGCATCTGGCACGAGGTCCTGCACGCGATCGGGCAGCCGGCGGACGACATGGCCAAGCGGGCCGGCGAGTGGCAGAGCGTCTCCGACCGGCTGATGTGGACGGCCTGGCAGTCGCTCTCCCGGCCGGTCGACGTGCCGTTCTGGCACCGGAAGTTCTACGAATGGCTGACGGAACGGGCGGCGGAGGGGCAGACCTGATTTGTATTGGAAAATGCGGCTTGCTCCCCCGGGGCGTGCTCTGGAAGAACAGCTCCTTCTGGGAGAGCGAGGTTCCGGACCTGTAGTAAAAATGAGAGTGACCTTTAAAGAGTAAAAGAAAGGCAATCGTCATGCTCTTGAGACGTGGATGGTCCGGTATCCCGGACTTGTGCAGACGGGAGAAAATACCTGACCGATCAAATACCCGTTGACGATGAGACTGATTCCGGGGATGAGAGCATACGGGCCTGGAGCCTCTTTTCGGGATCGATAAACTCTGTTCTGGACTTCATAGGGCCGCGGTGCGATCTTCAGGGCAACCCGAAGCTGGAGGATAGATCTCATCCAGTGTGCGTGCCTGATGGTCCGCAAAGACCTCGTCGGCGTACCATTTCGCACCAAAGGCAAGAAGACTCATAAGGATCGGGATGGTGTCGTTCCCTTTCTCGGTAAGCTCCCATTCAACGACCCGCGGACGTTCCCTGACAACCACCGCCCGGATGAACCCGGCTTCTTCAAGTTCATGCAGCCGCATAACGAGGACGCGCGAGGTGAGGCCGGGAAGGGAGCGCCGGATCTGGTTGAACCGGTTGATGTTTAAAAGCGCAATATTCCGGAGAAGGAGGAGCGTCCACTTCTTCCCCAGCACGCGGACCGCAACGTGGATCGGGCAAATTTTGAATGGCGTTGTCGGCAACAGGGCCCGGTCATCCGGTAAAGAGGGACGGCACGGTTGCATGGTATATGTTCGGTTCCTGCCGTATTAATGTAGTATTATTAGTATACCAATACAGGAAGAAATTCGGTCTTCGTGCCACCGGAGACCCTATCTTTGCACGGCAGAGAGTTTGATAACCGATCCGGGATACGACTTCCCGTACATCCACCATGCTGACGGAGAGTAAGGCTTCACTCCCGCAGGAGGCCGAAGCAGATGCAATCGAGCGGACGGCCCGGCGAATGACGACCGCGGCGACAAAAGGGGAACTCGGGTCGATCCTCGCCGAAGAAGTCGGCCGCTACTCGATTCGAGACCTCCAGATCCTCGGCGGGAGGCTCTACGCGGAGATGAACCGGTTGCCCTCTCCCTACCGGGAACGGGTCCGCCCCTACATCACCGAGCAGTTGTTCGGCGCTCACCACCGGCTTCTCGCCATGTACCGGTCGGGCGGATTCTCATCCATGACCGAACCGATCACCGACCGTGAAACGTTCCTTGGGTTCTGCGCCATGATTCCCGAAGGGTGCTTCCGGTGGGATGAGTCCGTGGAACGAATTCCGTTTCGGTTTACACCACGGCACCGGGTTTTCTACTACCTGATCTCGGCATTTACGATCTTCGTGCTCGACCGCCCGGGCCACCCGGTGGGAATGCCGTTTCCGGGAGGGTTCCGCGTCGAAGAACGCGGCGGTTCTTTCTTCTGCCTCATCCGCGACCGCGAAAAGGAGGTCCCGTTCTCGATCTGCAACTTCTGCCCTGCCCTGCAGACCGAGGACGAATAATCCCAGGTTCCCCCGCGCAGGTACAACCACTCCAAACTCCTAAATCCCGATCGAAGAATCATAGAGATGGTCCGCCCATGAATTCATCACCCGTCGTTGACAGCATCCTCTCGGCACGCTACCTCCGGAGAGGCGAAAAGACGTTCGAAGACATCTGCCGCCGCGTGGCCTCGGCGCTCGCCGATGACGAAGCCGAAAAAAGCGCTTTTTTCGAAGCGATGGCAACTCTCCGGTTTCTTCCGAACTCACCCACCCTCATGAACGCCGGAACCGAACTCGGGCAGCTCTCCGCCTGCTTCACCCTGCCGGTCCCTGACTCCATCGAAGGCATATTCGATGCCATGAAACAGGGGGCGATCATCCACAAGACCGGCGGCGGAACGGGCTACAACTTCTCCCGCATCCGGCCGGAGGGCTCGCCTGTCCGGTCGACCGACGGGGTTGCATCGGGGCCGGTCTCGTTCATGCGGGTCTTCAACGCGGCAACCGACGTGATCAAGCAGGGGGGCCGCCGCCGCGGGGCGAACATGGGGATCCTCAACGTCTGGCACCCCGATATCCTGTCGTTCATCGCCGCAAAACAGAATGAGGGGGACCTCGCCAACTTCAACATCTCCGTGATGGTGAACGATGCGTTCATGAACCTCGTCGCGGAGCGCCGGGAGGACGAAGTCTGGATCACCGACCCCCGAACGGGCGTACCGGTCACGGTCGGCCGGATCTGGACCGGCATCGTCGACGGGATCTGGAAGAACGGCGAGCCGGGCATCCTCTTTTACGACGAGATCAACCGGCACAACCCCACCCCGCACCTCGGTGAGATCGACACGACAAACCCCTGCGGAGAGCAGCCGCTCCTCCCCTACGAGAGCTGCGTCCTCGGGAGCATCAACCTCGCCGCCTGCATACGCGGGGGGGCTCTCGACGAGGAAACGCTCACGAACACCGCCCGTATGGCGGTCCGGTTCCTCGACGCCGTCATCGACAAAAACGTCTATCCGATACCGCAGATCGAGGAAGCGACGAAGAAGACCCGGAAGATCGGCCTCGGCGTCATGGGGGTCCACGACGCTCTGCTCATGCTCGGCCTTGCGTACGACTCCGACGAAGGGAGGAACTGGTGCGAGCATACCATGCGGCTCATCACCGAGACGGCGACCGACGAGTCGCACCGGCTTTCAGAAGAGCGGGGAGCGTTTCCTGCGTGGGAGGGGAGCGTCTGGAAGGACTACCCGGTCCGGAACGCCGCGATGACGACCGTCGCCCCCACGGGGACCATATCGCTCCTTGCGGGCTGCTCCAGCGGTATCGAGCCGATTTTTTCGTTCGCCTACACCCGGAAGAATACCATAGGAAAGACCTTCGTCATCGTGAACCCGGTCTTCCGGGACGCTCTTATCCGGACCCTCGCGGGCATGGGTCTCCCCGAAGACGAACGGAAAAAGAGGGAGGGTGCGGTCATCGTCCACGTCCACGAGACCGGGACGATCCAGGACCTCTCCTGGCTCCCGGAGGAGTTTCGTGCGCTCTTCAAGACGGCGCTCGACATCTCCTGGCGGGACCACATCCGGATGCAGGCGGTCTTCCAGAAGCACGTCCATGCTTCGATCAGCAAGACGATCAACATGCCAGGCTCCGCCACCCGGGACGACTGCGAAGAGGCGCTCCTCATGGCGTGGAAACTCGGGCTCAAGGGGATCACCATCTACCGGACGGGGAGCAGAGAAGCGGTCGTCCTCGCCCTGAAAGAGCCTTCGAAGGCCCCGGCAGAATCCTCCGCTCCCGGAGCCGACGATGGGCGGAAGGTGCCGGGACGGGTCGCGACCCTGCCGATCGAACGGCCGAAAGAACTCGCGGGGAGGACCTACCTCTGCCAGTCGGGGTGCTGCCGCCTGTACGTGACCGTGAACCTTCTCGACGGCCGGCCCATAGAGGTCTTCATCAGGACGGTCGGCAGCGGAGGGTGTGATGCAAACAACAGCGCTCTCGGCCGTGCGATCAGCACCGGCCTCCAGAACGGCGTGCCCTACCAGAAGTTCGTCCGGCAGTTCGGGAAAGTGAACTGCATCTCCGCCATCAAGAACCCGGCATCCGAGGGGCACTCGTGCGCCGATGTCGTCGGGCGGTGCATAGACCTTGCGGCAAAGAACCAGAGCGTCACCACGCTGAAGGACTGGGAGGTCAAAGAAACCAGGGGACGGCGGCTCTGCCCCGAATGCCACGAACCGCTCGATTTCGGCGAGGGGTGCAACCAGGGGATCTGCAAGCACTGCGGCTGGAGCGGGTGCATCTAGCAACATCGGAACGGAGGCGCGGGTCGAGGTTAATCCGTACACCGAGACCCGCAGCTGGAGGTCCCGGAACGCTTTCCCGTGAATATGCCCCGGACAGAACTATTTCTATCAACTGCTCTCAGTAGCCGTTCCTCATCGGCAAAGGCCGGGTCGGGGTCGGCCATAACCATTATTCCCGTAAGGGATGAGATATATCCGTTATGAAACGTATTTCCTTGACTCTTCTCCTGATCGCCTGTCTTGTCTGCGTCGGATGTTCCGCCTCCGCCGGGACGGTGGTTCCGGATACCGGATTGCAGACGTCTGAAAGCGGATTCATCTTCAACGAGTCCGTCCGGCCGGGTGACGACTTCTATGCCTACGTAAACGACGCATGGATAGCAGAACACCCTATTCCGGCCGATAAACAGTACTATGCGACATTAACCGGGCTGCAGGACCGGGTGAATAACGACCTCCACTCCCTCCTCCTGAATGCATCAACCGCCCCGACGCAGGGTGCTGACCGAAACACTACCCTTCTCGGGCAGTTCTACCGGTCGGGAATGGACAATGAGACGATAGACGGCGAAGGACTCTCCGGTCTATCTGATCTTCTCACGACAATCGACTCCATCGACTCCCGTGCCGACCTGACTGATGCCACGATCGTTCTCCTTGAGCAGGGGTTCGGTCCGGTGTATTCCTACTGGGCGGAGGTCAACCCCGAAAACAGCAGCGAAATGGTTCCTGGCCTCTATCAGGGCGGGCTCGGGCTGCCGGACCGGGACTACTACCTCCGGAACGACACCGAGAGCACGGACCTTCAGGATGCCTACAGGGATCACATCGCCCGGGTTCTGGTGCTCGCAGGGGAGCCTGCAGATCAGGCAGCGGCCGACGCAGAGACTGTTTATACGATGGAAAAGACCCTTGCGACGACCCACCTCAGCGCGGAGGAGAACCGTGACCCCGGGCTTACCACCAACCTCTATACCCTTGCCGAACTGGAGGACCGGTACCCTGCGATCGGATGGGAGACCCTCTCCACCACCCCGGGTTCCGGGCCGGTCGGTCGGGTGCATCTCTACCAGCCAGGGTATGTGGAGGGACTCAATACCCTGCTTGAGACGGCACCGCTCGAAGACTGGAAGGTCTACCTGCGCTACCGGCTGATCGACGGGGCGTCCCCTTACCTCTCTTCATCGTTCGAAGAGGAGCGTTTTGATTTCTACAGCAGGGCCCTCTACGGTGTTCCGGAGATGAAACCCCGGTGGCAGCGTGTCGTAGATACGGAGAGCATATCCCTCGGCGACCTGGTAGGCCGGGCGTACGTCGCCGAGTACGTGGACCCCAGGACCCGCGAGATGGTATTGGAGATGTTCTTCTCCATCCGGGAGACACTTGACGAACGAATTGCGAACCTTACCTGGATGGGCAATTTCACGAAAACAGCGGCCCACGAGAAACTTGCCGCCATGGGAGAGAAGATCGCGTATCCCGACCGATGGACCGACTACTCCGGGTTGACCCTCTCCGACTCGTACGTGGAGAACGTCCGTGCCGCCCAGGCCCACTCCTTCATTCACGGACCGAATGGGCTTGAGCGGATCGGCGGCCCGGTTGACCGGAGCCTCTGGTCCATAACCCCGCAGACGGTGAACGCTTTCTACGATCCGACCCGGAACGAGATGGTATTCCCGGCAGGCGTTCTTCAGCCGCCGATCTTTGACCCGGACGCAGACCCCGCTCTCAACTACGCAGCGCTCGGATGGATGATCGGGCACGAGATGACACACGGGTTCGACGACGAGGGAAGGCAGTACGACAAGGACGGGAACCTGAAGGACTGGTGGACGAAAGAGGATGCCGAAAACTTCAACAACCGGACGGCCATGCTCGTGGCAGAGTATAACCGGTTCGAGGCCCTTCCCGGCCTTTACGTCAACGGCAACCTCACCCTCGGGGAGAACATCGCCGATTTCGGGGGCCTGACTCTGGCCTATCACGCGTGGAAGAAGGCGGAGAACCGGTCAGATGTGGTCGACACTGCCGCAGACCGGCGGTTCTTCTTCGGGGCTGCGACCCTTTGGAGGGTGAACGACCGGGAGGACTCGCTACGCAACCTGGTTCTGACCGATCCCCATTCTCCGGAGAATTTCCGGGTGAACGGAGTCCTGTTCAACATCCCGGAGTTTTACGAGGCGTTCCCGGAGATCCGGCCGGACGATGCCCTCTACCGGGAGGTCGAGGAGAGACCGGTCATCTGGTGACAGGTTCACGTTTGCCGGTCTGCAACCATACTTTTTTTTGCCCGCTGCGTGAGAATGTTTGAAGATGCAGGTTACCGGAACTTCCGAGCCGACCGCCGTTGCCTGCGATTGCATTCAACCAGAAATGCATTTCGGGAGGGCGCGGGGCCGTTCACTCGCTGCCGACGCACCGGATGATAAGGTCTTTGCCGAAGACCCTCCTGAAGGCGCGACCCTCGGACCGGATCGCCGAGGACTCAAGAGTGCAATCCGTCGCACTTACGATCTCGAGGGTCGCCGCCTTCTTGTCGATAGAAACGATGCGTGCCTGGGCGACAAGGCCGACATGGCCACGGTCAAGGTGCTCGGCAAGGCGAAGAAACACGGAGAGGGCAGGAACCGCCGCCGGCCCCGTACCTGTCCGGGGCGGTTTCTTCCGGTGATACCTGGCCACTTCCGCGATGATCCCGACCTCCCGCCGGTCAAACCCGGGCAGATCTGCATTGCTGATGATGTAGTGCGAGTGAAGGTGATGGTTGGAGAACGAGACGATCTCGCCTATGTCGTGGAGGTATGCCGCGTATTCAAGCAGTTCCCGTTCTGCGGTGCCGAACTTGTGCAGCCCTGCCTGTCTTCCGCTGTCGAAGAGTTCAAGCGAGAAACGTGCGACCGTCTGCGCATGCTCGGGACTGGCTCTGCATGCGCCGAGAAGCCGCTCTACGCTCTGCTTCCTCTTCCGCAGCCGGTCCTCGGGTGACATGCCGTTCCGGCGCGAGAGGTAATCGACGATCAATCCGTCCCGGAGACCCCGATCGCTTATGCGGATCTCCGAAAGACCGAACGCATCCATGACCTCCTCAAGAATGGCGGTTCCCGCAATGATGATGTCCGCCCGATCCGGGTTGATTCCGGGGACGCCCTTACGCCGATCGAGCGGAAGCGAGCAGAGCAGGGCGGCGGTCTTTCCAAGGTCCTCCCTGGTGAGGGCCGGCGGCGTATCCGAGAGCCGGTCCGAAACAGAACGCCGGGCAATCTCCGCAAGGTTCTGGATCGTGCCCGAACTCCCGTAGGCAACATCCACACGCTCCCTCTTCACCCGTTCCGCGACCGGCGTGACGACGTCCCGTATGTAGCGCCGGATCTCTTCGTAGACCTCCGGCGGCACGGAGTCCGTCGCTCCGTCCTCGAAGAACTGGTTCGTGAGGCGTATCGCCCCGAGATGAAGGCTTTCGAGCATCCGCTCCTGCCCCCGGTCCCCGACGATGATCTCGGTGCTGCCGCCGCCGATATCGACAAACAGTGCAACGGCGTCGCCCATCTCAATGCCTCGCGAGACACCGAGATAGATCAGGCGCGCCTCTTCAACCCCGGAGACCGTCCGGACGTTCAGGCCGGTTTCATTCTGCAGTCTCTTGAGGAAGTCCGCGGAGTTTCGCGCCTCTCGTACGGCCGACGTCGCAACTGCCACGCACTCTACCGCACCGAAACTGCGTGAAAGGTCGACAAACCTCCTGCAGACAAGGACCGCACGGTCCATCGCGTCGTCCCTGAGCCATCCCCGGATGAACGCACCCTCTCCGAGCCGCACAACCTCTTTCTGCTTCGTAAGCACGGTGTAAGACTGCGGGGACTCGAAACAGGCAACAAGGAGGCGGACGGAGTTCGTGCCGAGGTCGAAGAAGGCAACGACCCGTCCTTTCGAAGATGCGATCATTCGATCACAAGCCTCCTCCCGTAGACCGATTCGAAGAGAGCGCTCTTCTTTAAGGCGGACTTCTGTTCCTCGACGGCCGGGGACGAGAACGCGCACCGAATCACGATCCGGTCCGGGTGGACGTCGCAGTCGATCTCCCGGATGGCGTCGGTGTGCGTGACGTCAAGTCCGTCTGCAACCCGCAGCAGTGCTGCAAGGTCGCACACCCGCTTCCGGTCGGAGGCATCGAGTTCCGCAAACGGAGCATGCGACTCCTTCGGGGGCGATTTCCGGTGATACCGCGCGATGTTTCCTATGATCCGCCGCTCGTATTCGTTGAAGGGGAGCCGCTCATCGCGCCGGATCATCTCAAGCGCCAGCCGGTGGTGGCCCGCCCGACCTTCCACCCACCCGATGTCGTGCAACAGTGCGGCATACTCGAGATACTCGCGATCCGTCCCGGTCCGTCGATGGAGCGGCTGCAGTTCGTCGAAGAGCCGGAGCGCAAGGAAGGATACCTGCCGGGCGTGCCGGATATCTCCGCCGTATTCCTCCGCACAGGATGCGACCGCCCCCCTCCGGCTACCTCTGCCGTTCGACATCGACCTGCTGTACTCCTGCTGTCCGATCACTCTGCTGAGGTGTTGGCTCTGAACTATTATGAGTCTTTATTGTGTCGGGTTCACCTCCCTCCCCCTGCATCTCCGCACCCTCCTGCGGCGTTTCACCGTATGCGACTGAAATATGCTCTATCGTGAACGGGTCGGGCCGCAGAAGCGCATAACAGGCCCGCGAATCGCCGTCATCCGGCTTTCCGACGCTGCCGGTATTGACAAACCAGACACCGCCGACCTCGGCCGCAAACGGGCGGTGGGAGTGGCCGGTAACAATGACGTCGGCGTCCGCCGCGGCCGCAAGGTCCTTCAATCGCTGACTTGCGGTATTTTCGGAGATATACTCGGTGTTCGATGCCGGGCTCCCGTGCGTGAGGAGGATGCGCTTCCCGAAGAGCCTCAGGCGGACTCTCTCCGGGAGCGTTCGGAGATATCGCCGGCTTTTCCGCGAAAGACTGCGGCGGGCTCGCCGGAGCGCTTTGCGCCGTTTCCTGTTTTCGGAAGTTTTTCGAATCCGTCTTGCCCCGAGTACGTCTCGGTCGTAGTTGCCGACGACGCTGATGACGTTTTCCGCCGCAAGCATCTGCAGGACCTCGTTCGGGGCCGGCCCGCCCCCGACGGAATCGCCGGCATTCAGAACGAGCGTTGCGCCCCGGGCCCAGGCGTCGTTAAGGACCGCCGCAAGAGCGGGGAGGTTTGCATGCACGTCGCCTATGAGGGCAACCATTGTCGGCGCACCCTGCTCTCGGCCCGGCAGGGGGGTGCTTATCGCCTCTCGAAGGCGTTCCCACAGCCTCTCCTCCTTCTGCTCCGCCCATGTCCGCACCAGCAGCGCATGGAGTTCCCGCCTCTGTCGGGCTCTGTCGTCGATGAGGTGGTGGATGCCCGGCTCCACGAGCCTGAAGAAGTCGAGGTGCCCGAAGTATTCCCGCTGCCGCTCCCTCTCCGCGTCGAGGAATTCAGGCAGGAACCCGAGCCAGACGTCGCAGTCGTGCAACTCGCCGAGAACGTCCTGGAGGTGCATCACCTTCTTCAAGGGTTCTTTCAGACCGTCGCCGTAAAGACCCTGAAACGCCTCCATGGTGTAACGGAGGTGTTTTACGGCGATGCGCATGGCGTGGTGCTCGACGGTGCGGTCGGGCATGGCGACGAAAGGCTCAAACCGGAATACTTCGTCGATCTGCCGTGATATATGGGAGAACGCACGTACATACGCTGCATGTGAACGGACGTCGGTGTTGCGGCACTCCTCCCGTTCAAGATATCCGGCGAGAGCGTCTTCCATCGCCTCGACGACCCCCGTCCTCTCCAGCCGGTCGATCCCCGCGATAACCGCCGGCTGAAGACCCGCTCTCCTCTGCTGAAGACGCAGAAGGAGGCATTCGAGTCCCGGGAGAAGGTACCGGGGGGAAGGGTCGGCTGCGACTGTGATATCCTGCGGCCGGTTTGCGCCGTTGTGCATGATGGAGTCTTTGATCCGGGCGAATACCAGATAGATTCTTTTTTTGAGCGTTTTATGGGCCGTCTCTCTTTTCGGGACGGGGACCAGGGGCGCCGGTTCGAAACCCGTATCTTCACCCATGAGGAGAAAGATCGGTCGCATCGACGGCCGTTCTCTCTCGCCGATGGTCCCGACAACGGATCGGAGGAACGCGATCTGGACGTCTGCATCCCTCGCGGCCCCGAGCGCCCGCGTGATGGCCCGGACCTCCTTGTTCCAGAACCGGTATTCCTTGCCGGAGAAACAGTCCTTGAACAGGGGAAGAGCCGCCCTAATCCGCCGGGACGCCACGCGCATCCTGTGGATGTACTCGATATCGTCCGCCGCACGGACACCCTCAACCTCGGCGCTGAAGGCCTCGAGAAGGTCGGAGAGGTACCCGGCCCCGTACAGGCAGGTCCCGGGGTCAGGCGCGCCCATCGCCATGATGCCACTCCCCCCGGTGTTCAATCAGCCACTGCTGCGAGTCGATGCCTGGCTCGCCATCTTTCGGGGTTACCCGTTCGTAGGTGCCGTCACTGAGCAGGCGTCTCGCCTTGACCGTATCCCCAAGATGGATATTCAGGATCTTGACCAGTTCCTTCCGGATAGCCGGATTGGGTACAGGGAACAGGATTTCGACCCTGCGCTTCAGGTTCCGGGGCATAAGGTCGGAACTCCCGAGAAGAATCTCCTCATCGCCGCCGTTTCGGAAGTAATAGATCCGTGCATGTTCAAGAAACCTGCCGACTATGGAAATGACGGAAATATTCTCGCTCACTCCCGGTATCCCGGGCCGTAGCGCGCACAGACCCCGTACGTTGAGAGCGATCGCAACGCCGGCTTCAGACGCCCGATAGAGCGCGGTGATGATCTCCGGGTCGAGCAGACCGTTGAGTTTCATGGCGATATAGCCGTTCCCGTGCTCCCCCTGATGCAGGATCTCCCGCTCGATCCGCTCGAGGATACCGGATTTCAGGGTGGTGGGAGCAACGAGAAGTTTGCGGTAGGTCTGCTGCTCCGCGTACCCCGTAAGGGCGTTAAATAGTTCGGTTGCATCCGCACCGATATCGGGATCGGAAGTTATATAACCGATATCGCCGTAAATCCGGCTCGTCACCGTGTTGTAGTTGCCGGAGCTCAGGTGAACGTAGCGAACGATCCTGTCGCCCTTTCTCCTGACGATGAGGCAGAGTTTTGCATGGATCTTCAATTTCTCGTGGCCGTAGACGACATGAACGCCATGCCGCTCGAGGTTTCTTGCGTAGGTGATATTGTTCTTCTCATCGAACTTCGCCTTCAACTCCACGACGGCGGTGACCTGTTTGCCGTTACGCCGCGCCTCAAGGAGCGTATCGATGATCGGGGAGTCCCGGTCGATGCGGTAGAGGGTGATCTTGATGGCAAGGACCTCGGGGCACCGTGCCGCCTCCCGGAGCAGGCGCACCAGCGGGGCCATGCTGTCGTAGGGGTGGTAGAGCATGGCGTCCTGCTTCTCAAGGCGGGAGAAGGCCGTTACCTCGTTTTCAAGCACGGGCGGAACGGCCGGGATGAACGGCCGGTCTTTCAGGTCGGGGCGGTCGATATCCTGCAGTTCCCGGAGATCGGCAAGAGCAAGCGGGCCGTCCGTCTCATAGATGTCGTTCGGGGAGAGGTCGAGTTTCTTCTCGAAGATGTCCCGCATCGAACCGGGCACGGGGCCGCCCGTCTCCAGCCGTACCGGATGCCCGACGCGCCGGGTGGAGACGCCCATTTCTATTGCGGTAAGGAGGTCCGAGGCTTCATCGACTACGACCTCTATCTCCGCGTTGCGGGTGACCCGGAACGGGTAGGATGCAGCCACCTGCATTCCTGGAAAGAGCCGGCCGAGGTTCTCGGCGATCAGGTCTTCGAGAAGGACGAAGTGATACTCCTGTTTTCCCTGCCCCCCTCCGCTCGCTATGGGCACCCGGACGAACCGGGGGAAGAGCCCGACCGGGACCTTCAGGCGGGCGCCGTGCTCCATGCCCTTCTGGTCCCGGACGATGATCCCGAGGTTCAACGACATGCTGGAAATGAAAGGAAACGGCCGGGCCGCATCGAACGCCATCGGGGTGAGTGCGGGCATGATGATCCGGTCAAAGTAGTCGCAGAGCTGGGCGCGCTCTGCGGGCACAAGATCGCGGTAGCGGTGGATGTATATGCCGGACTGCCGCAGGGCAGGCAGGAGTTCTTCCGACCAGCACTGTGCGTGGGCACGGACGAGCGGCTCGACCTCGCTGCGGATAGCGGCCATCTCTTCGGCGGGCGACATCCCGTCCGGCGGCAATTCCTGCGCCCCCTCCGACATCTGCCGCCGGATGCCTGAGACGCGCACCATGAAGAATTCGTCGAGGTTGCTGCCGCAGATGGCGAGGAATTTGACCCGTTCAAGCACGGGGTGGGTCGCGTCCTGCGCCTCTTCAAGCACCCTCCGATGGAATGCAAGCCAGCTCAACTCCCGGTTGATGAAGTACCGCCGGTCGGTTGATCCGCTCCCCCCTGCCGGGTGCGTGCAGGACGGCGCTGCAAACGGGTCCTCTATGATTGTCCCCCCCTGATGCGGGTCTCCGTCGCCCACGGGATCAGCCCCCGATAGGGATCTATTCCGGTGGGTTCGATAACTCTTACTCTCCTCGTCCGGATCATACTGTATACCTCACTCCCTCTCGGTATGCCAGATCCCGCGGTGCGCAAGCATCCAGTCCTGCGAGTTGAGAGGCTCTTCTCCCGGCGCCGGACGTACGCGTTCATAGGTGCCGTCACAATTTAACCTTCGCGCGATGGCGGTGTCCCGGAGATGGACGCGCAGGATATCGTTGATGATCGCTTCCCGGATCTCGGGGTCGATGACCGGAAAGAGCGTCTCCACCCGTCGGTCGAGGTTTCGGGGCATCAGGTCCGCGCTCCCGAGGAGGACCTCCTCGTCTCCGCCGTTTCTGAAGTAGTATATCCGTGAGTGCTCCAGGAACCGCCCGACGAGCGATGTGACGGTGATCGTATCGCTGACCCCTGATATCCCGGGCCGGAGGCAGCAGATCCCCCGGACCTGCAGGTCCACCGTGACACCGGCTTCAGATGCACGGTAGAGCGCCATGATGCAGTCGCGGTCTACGAGTGCGTTCATTTTCAGGGCGATATAACCGTCGCCGAACTCCTGCTGGCGCCGGATCTCCCTCTCGATCCGTGCGACGATCCCTTCCCGCATGGTCCCCATCGATCCGTGGGAGACGATGAGCCTGCGGTACCTCGACTTCCGGGAGTAGCCGGTGAGCGCGTTGAAGAGGTCGGTGACGTCGGCGCCGATCTCGGGGTTGCAGGTAAAGAGGCCGAGATCGGTATAGACCCGCGCCGTCCCGGCGTTGTAGTTTCCCGTCCCCATGTGCGTATAGGTGACGAGCGCTCCCGCCTCCCGCCGGACGACCATGCACATCTTTGCGTGGACCTTCAGGCCGACGAGCCCGTAGACGACGTGGACGCCCGCCCGCTCGAGCGCCCGCGCCCAGACGATGTTGTTTTCCTCGTCGAATCGCGCCTTCAGTTCGACGAGCACCGCGACCTGTTTTCCGTTCATGCGGGCATCCATCAACGCTTCGACGATTGGAGAGTTCAGCCCGACCCTGTAGAGGGTCTGCTTGATGGCGAGCACATCCGGGTCGTTTGCAGCCTGTTTGATGAAGTTGATCACGGGCGTGAAACTGTCGTAGGGGTGGTAGAGCAGGATGTCCTGCTTTTTGATCGCGGCGAAGATATCTTCTTCTCTGGAGAGGATGGGCGGGTAAGAGGGGAGGAACGGCTGGTCTTTTAGGTCCGGGCGGTCGACCGCGGTGAGTTCCATGATGTCGGCCATGCCGAGGGGGCCGTCGGACGTAAAGACAAGGCTCTGGGGGACACCGAATTTTGCCGTGAGCATCTCTCTTACCCATGCCGGCATGGAGCAGTCGGCTTCGAGGCGGACCGGGGAACCGATCCGCCGGAGTTCCACGCTCTCCTCGATCGCGGTGAGGAGGTCCGAGGCCTCATCTTCCTCGATCTCGAAGTCCGCATCCCGGGTGACCCGGAACGGGTATGCGGCAACTACCTCTACCCCGGGGTAGAGCCGGTTGAGGTTCGAGGCGACGAGGTCTTCGAGGAAGACGAAGTGGTCTAAGTTCGCCCCGGGAAGGTCCTCCGGGTCTTTTGCATCAAAGACGTCTCCCGGGACCCGAACGAGCCTCTGGAGGACGCCGAGCGGCACTTTCAGCCGGGAAAAGACCGTTCCGCGCTCGGGGTCATTGATGATAACGGCGAGGTTCAGGCTCAGGCTTGAGACGAACGGGAACGGGTGTCCGACGTCGAACGCCAGCGGGGTGAGGACGGGGAAGACTTTCCGCTCGAAGTAGTCTTCCAGGGCCCGTTTCTGGTCGGGATCGAGGTCCCGGTGCCGGTGGATGCAGATGCCCGCACGGATCAGTTCCGGGAGGAGGTCCTCGCTCCAGCACCGGGCGGCATCCTCAAGCAGCGGCGTTAAGTCCTGACGGATCGCCGTCAGCTGCTCGGTCGGCGTCATCCTGTCCGGGGGGGCTTCAAGAGCGCCGCGGGTCCGCTGCCGCCGGAGCCCGGAGACCCGGATCATCATGAATTCGTCGAGGTTGCTCCAGAAGATCGAGAGGAACTTTACTCGCTCCAGCAGCGGGTGCCGGTGGTCCTGTGCCTCCTCGAGGACGCGCCGGTTGAACTGTATCCAGCTCAGTTCCCGGTTGATGTAGTACCGGGGTGCATCCAGCGGTAGGTCCGGATGCGGTTTTTGAGTGGAGGCAGGGGCGTTATCGGTATTGTCAGGCGGCATTGCTCATTCCTCTGCTGGCGGAAGGCGGAGATATATAGCGGTCAATAGTTGTTTCAGTTCCTATATCTAACTTGCGGGGACAACGGAGCGGAGCGGGAAATCCCCGGTCGGGGCAGGAGATGACAGGGAGACCTCCGTCGGGAGTTTTCTAACAGGCAAATTGGAGGTCTGCCGTGCACGGGAACTTCCTGTGGAAGTTTCCTGACATCCCTACCCAAAACGAAATGACCGGCATCCGACCCGGTCCAGGCTGTTTCGAGGATTCGATTGTCCTCCGAAGGGCCGACTTTCACCAGCACCCCTGGCGCTTTGTCTCCCAAACCGGCAGAACTCCCCCGGCACGGGGTGGCCTGCCGGGTCGTATCGGTCATGAACAGAAATGAGTATACCCATTTTCCCGTCATATAGAGAACGGCCAGGCCCGTCCACCCTAAACCATTAAATGGTACCTGTGCATCATAAGGGGTATGAACCCGGCTGACAGCATTATACGGGGTTTTTCAACCCCTCCCTTGCGGGAGGGGCGGGATTCCGGCATTGAACGCCTCGGCCGTGGTGTTGACACGATGAAGAAGCCGAAAGTTGTCGGCGGAACGGATATCCGGTCCTTCCCCTTCGGCAGGGAGTTGCTTTCCGGTTACAGACTGGTGATGATAGCCGACATCGACGATCCGGCAACTGTAGACATTTCTCGATACCCTGGGGGTTCGGATTGGGGAAGATGAGGACGAGACCGTACGGCTCGGCGGCGGCGTTTAAGTAAACTAACGGTAAATGCGAGAACACTATGTCAGCGCTACAACGTCCAGGAGAGAGAGGCGGACGCACGCTTATTGCCATAGTCATCGTGATAGCAGCCGTGTGTGCCGTTGTGCTGGTATTGCATGTTCAGCCGTGGAAACCGACTCCACCCAGCCCACCGATTCCGCCCGGCCCACCGGTGTCGGCGATACCGACCCCCGCGATGCCGACGGTGACGGAGCCCACACTCGTTGTCGCAGCGAGCGACAGCAGTGCGGCATCGAAAGCCGGGGCAGATTATACCTGTGACGGTATCAACGATCAGCATGAGATCCAGGCTGCGATCGATGCTCTGCCGGCCAGCGGCGGGACCGTCCGGTTGACGGAAGGAACATTCAACTGTGCCGGAAGCCTTCTGCCCAAGTCGTATACGACCCTGAAAGGGCAGAATAATGAGTCTACCAACCTGATTTTTACAAATAACGGCCTGGTCTGGATGAAAAATGATTTCGTTGCGCTGGAAGGCTTCCGCGCAACCGGCTCCGGCTATTCCGGGCAATCGGCGCATAGGGGTGTGATATATATCACTGCGAGCCACGTGTGGGTCAGAAACGTCACGGCCACAGCCGACAGGTCCATCCAGGCTGTATTTTACGTGCGTTCTATTGAGGGCTACAACAAGGCTATCGAGTGTATTGCATTCATCGGCTGTGTGGCTGATGGTCCCGGAACGTACGGATTTCTTCATAGTTCGCAGGATACTGATTACAAGGTACACAAATATGTCCAGTATATCGATTGCAGGGCGATCGACTGCGGCCGATATTCCAGATTCAATAACTGGGTCACAGGATTCGATTTTGCGGAGCTCAACGACATAGAGAACCTGCGGGTGACCCGGTGTGTCGCCGAAGGCAGCTGGGAATCCGGGTTTCACCTCGAATGGGCTCCCGCCAAGAAAGACATCGTTTTCTCAGACTGCATCAGCAGAAACAACGGCCAGAAACCCTACCCTGAATATTACGACACAAGCGGCGAGTACTACTTCGGCGCCGGCTACATGGCGCCGCGGGGCCAGTACACGTTCAACAACTGCACCGCGGAAGGGAACAGCGCCTACGGGTTCTTCTTCAGTTACCCCGACGGTGTCTCCCTGTACAACTGCACGGACCGCGAGACGGGCCGGGGAAAGACCGACTACTCGCAGGTGAAACCGACGTCGTTCTTCATCGTGCAGTCGCTACTGACGGACGCCAACCCCTCGCTCGTCATGGAGAACTGTGAAAGCATCGAATCTTTCGGATACGGTCTGCATATCGCGCTGATGGATCATATGCAGATCAAAAACTTCCGGTTGACTGATCCAGCCGGGATCGACGGCAAGGGCGCCGTACTGGGGGGTTCACCGCGAGGAGCGTTGTTTGTGGATTCTAGCATCGATATCCATGCCACGGGGGATCGCGTCTCCACTCTGATATACGCGATGGGTAACAGGAATGTTGTATACTCCGGGCAAATAAATTCAAATGCGGCGCAGCCGTTTGTCATTGACGGATACGGGACCAGCAATGTATTGGTAAAGGGTATGCGGATCCTACCGGTTGGTTCGACGGGCATAACGTTGACACAGGATGTCCCCGACGGTGCTGTAAAGATCGTGAAGTCGTGACATCCAGTTCGTCCGCCTTTCGACCGTTCTGGGTGCATCAAGAAGCAATTCTGTTCCCTCTCTCCTTTTTTCTCTCTAATTTCCGAACGAATTCGATCCGCCCCCCTTTTTGCTTAATCTCTCCTGCACTGGTCAATTCTACCCGGACCTTCCGGGCATCTCAGGGGGTATTGCTGCGCCCGGGAGCATCAACTCCTTCTCTAATATAAAAACCATCTCTCGATCCGATATCCCTGATGAGGCTTTTTTTCATCTCTTGATTGCCTCAAAATTTGTATATTATCTCTTAAGTCTGTATGATAATTATTATTGTTTTAAAAATATTTTTATAGCATGATATAAATACCTAAATCCACTCCCATGAGGGGTGAATTGCATGAAGAGGACATTTGCAATGGAAAGACAGTCCACACTCCTTCTCGTGTTCAGCTTTTTTCTGATCGACGGTGCGGCCGTAGCAGGAGAGGAGTTGTCCGGTACAAGCACGCTTGTCGTAGCGGCGGGCGACAGCAGCGACGTAGCGAAGGCAGAGGCAGACTATGTCTGCGACGGATCGAACGATCAGGCGGAGATCCAGAAGGCCATCGACGCCCTCCCCGCCGGTGGCGGCACCGTCCAGTTGACGGAAGGGACGTTCAACTGCGCCGGGAGCATTCTACCCAG
>NZ_DANC01000047.1:0-29680 GCF_002499755.1 Methanoculleus sp. UBA291
CCGTAGACCGCCTGCCCGAAGCTGATGCACCCGTCTCCGAGGGGATAGTCACGGTTGATGATGAACTCCAGCCCGGCAGCCCGGACCTCGTCCCGGATCGTCTCCCGGATCGCCCGGTTGTAGGCCACGCCGCCCGAGAGCGCCACCCGGGGGGTCCCCCGCTCCTCCGCCGCCCGGACAGCCATCGCGGCGACGCCCCGGGCGAGGTTGTACTGGAAGGACGCGGCGATGCTTTCGGTCCGTTCCCCGGCGGCGTACCGCCGGTATGCCTCCGCTATGAGCGAACGGGTCGAGAGGACCTCGCAGCCGTCGCTGCCGTGCAGGAAGTCGAGGTCCCAGGCCGACGGCTTTCCGGCGGACGCCGCCGCCTCGAGTTTCATCGCCGGTTCCCCGTCGTAGGTCCGTTCCCGGCAGATCCCGAGGAGGGCCGCAACGGCATCGAGGACCCGGCCCGTGCTTGAGGTCGCGGCGACGTTCAGCCCCCGCTCCACCTGCCGGGTAAGGGCCGATAGTTCGATCTCGCTCCAGCCCCGCGATGCGAGAAGGTCCCGGACCCCCGACGTCGGCAGGATGCCGTAGAGCATCCGCTCCGGGAACCGGGTGGCAAGGTCGCCGCCCGGCATCGGGACGACCTCGAGGTGGGCGACCCGGTCGAGGCGGGGGACCTTCCCGGCAAAGACCTCACCGCCCCAGACCGTTCCGTCGTCGCCGTATCCCACGCCGTCGATGGCGATTCCGACGCATTCCTCCCGGGTCGCTGCGGCGATGTGCGCCCGGTGGTGCTGGACGGCGAGGAGTTCCGCCCCGGTCTCTCCGGCGATCTTCCTCGCGTAGCGAGTCGAGAGGAACTGCGGGTGAAGGTCGTGGACGATCCGGTCGTATCGGGCGCCGATGAGCCCCCCTATCCTTTCGATCGTCTCCTGCAGGTAGGCGAGGGTCTGCGGGTTCCTGACGTTTCCGACGTGCGGGGACGTGATGCAGAACCCGTTCTGGTAGATGGAGATGTTTGCGTTCAGTTCCGGGCCGACACCGAGGATGCACTCATTGCCGAGATCGATTGCCGTCCGTTTCGGGGCGAGGCCCCGCGAGAGACGGATGATGCAGCCGTCCCGAACAACGGAGTCGTCGCACCGGTTGACGATCCGGCGGTCGTGCGTGAGGATGTAGTCCACCTGTTCCGAAAGCCGTTCGAGAGCGGTCGCGAGATCGGTGATCATCGGGTAGCCCGGCAGGTTCGCACTCGTCATGATGAGGAGCGGGTGGGCGAGGTTTGCAAAGAGGAGGTGGTGCAGCCCGGTATAGGGGAGCATGCACCCGACGGTATGGAGGTTGGAGATCCCCGGGTGCGACGCGGGGTCCCGCTTTGCGAGCACCACTATCGGCCGCTCCCGGGAACGGAGAATTCCCCGTTCTTCGTCCGATACAACCGCGATCCGCTCCACCTCCTCCGGGGTCGCCATCACCGCAAGAGGCTGCTCCGTCCGGCCCAGACGACGTTTCAGGGCGCCTGCCGCCTCCTCGGTGCAGGCGATATGAAATCCGCCTATCCCCCGGATGGCGACGATCGAGCCCGCATCGAGGAGGGATGCAGTTTCCCTGATGGGGTCCGCCGCTCGAAGCGGCGTTCCGTCGGCCCGAAGAAGCGTGAGGTGCGGCCCGCAGGCTGCACAGGCGATCGTCTGGGCGTGGTGGCGCCGGCACGCCGGGTGGGTGTATTCACGCTCACAGGCGGTACACATGGGAAACGGCTGCATGGTCGTACGCTCCCGGTCGTAGGGGAGGGCGTTGATGATGCTGTATCGGGGGCCGCAGTTGACGCAGGACGTGGCCCAGTAGCCTTCGTATCGCCCGCCGGGTGTGAAGATATCGGCGATGCAGTCGTCACAGGTGGCGATGTCGGGGGGGATGAAGCCGGAGAGGCATCCCGAACCGCTCTCAAGGATGGTAAACGTTTCGGGCGGACTGCCGCGCATATCCTGGACATCTATAGAATCTATCTGAGATAACGGCGTTCCTCGGGAAACAACCTCGAGAAATTCTTCGAAACGGTTTCCGAATGCATGGATTTCGACCTCGCTCCCGAGGTTTTTAACCGATCCGGTAATCCCGAATTTCCTGGCCGTTGCATAGACAAAGGGACGAAACCCGACCCCCTGAACGATGCCCCGGATGATGATGGTTCCCTGTGTACGCATTAATATTCAGCAAAAATTTATGGAGTTACACAACAATATAATAATAGGGTATCGCAGTGACGGGACATATTAAAATTCTTAACGATCCAGTGGAACTGGTTCCTCTTCTTATAACGTTCAATAATGCCGATTATAAACGGATCTACGAGCTCTTAAATAAGGCCTGGCTGACGGAGGAGGAGCTTAGGGCGTATTCGGATCCCTCGATGGTGACCGAGTGTCTTTCCATCCTCCGCAAGGGCAACTTGGTCGAAGAGCAGTGGCGGATGCCCAAGCCCGGGGAGAAGCCGACGAAGGAATACCGGGCGACATACAGCAAATTCAGGGCAAGTTTTCAGTGTTCCATGGGCGATATCGGAGACCTGTTGCATATAGCCGTCTCAAACGACGAGGGCCTCAGGGCAATTGTGGATTCGGTCGAGCAGGAGATTGCGGCCGGAACCACTTCGATCGGCGATATCTCCCGGAAATACGGGGTCAGTCCGACCTTCATCAAGGGGTTGGCGAAGAGGATTCCCGGTCTCGATGTGAAAGGACAGGGAATGGTGCTGCTTGACCGACTACACTGACGATCCCCTGTACATCATCCTGCGCAGCAAGCGGGAGGCCACCCGGTTCCAGATCCTGGTGGAGATCGCCGAACATCAGCCGGCTGTCCGCCAGCAGGAGATCGCCGAGAAACTCGGCGTGACCCCGCAGGCCGTCTCCGAGTACATCCGGGAGCTGGTGGACGAAGGGCTGGTCGCCGCTCACGGCCGGGGCCGGTATGAGGTGACGAAGAGCGGGATCGAGTGGACCCTGCGGCACGCCGAGGCGCTTGAGGCCTATGCCCGCCACGTCAATCGGGACGTCATCCAGCAGGTCGCGGTCTGGACGGCTGTCGCCCGGGAAGAGATCCGGAAGGGGGATACGGTCGGCGTCTTCATGCAGGACGGGTGGCTTTACGCGACGAAAGATGTGGAGCAGAGCGCTACCGGCAGGGCGACCATGGACGCAGAGCCCGGCGAGGACCTCGGCGTCGCCCAGTTAAACGGCATCATCGAGCACGAGGAAGGGCTCATTCATGTCTGTAAGGTGCCGCGGGTAGAGCGCGGCGGGTCCCGGCAGGTCCGGACGGACCTGCTCAGAGACGTGGTCCAGGGCGTAGAAATGGTGGCCGCCGTCGGGCTCGAGTCCTACGTCGCCCTCAAAAAAGCCGGTATCGAGCCGGATATGTTCTTCGGCTCCCGGGAGGGCGTCATCGAGGCGGCGTTCCACGGGCAGGAATGCGCCATCCTCATCGTCGATGAGGAATTTACCGATTTTCTCAAGCGACTGGAGACCGTGGGGCTCGCCTACACGATCCATGACCTGATCGCACCATGAAGGTTATCGTCCAGCCCCAGAAAGGCACGTACAAACTGCTGTTTGTCGAAGGCGGCCGCGTCGATAGTTCCGGGTTCGTCGACCTGACCGAAACCCCGAAAGGCCGTCGGCCCAAGAACTTCAAGATGCGCAGGCGGGGCAAACAACTCAAGCCCATCCCGACCCGGGACCTGATCACGTTGCTGCGCCGGTCTTCGGTGCACCTCGCGGCGAAGAGCCCGGAATTCGAATCCTTCCTTGCCGACCTTCAGATCCCCTCGTCGCGGATCAACATCTGCCGGTTCTGCCAGCTCGAAGACCGTTTTGTACCCGTCGATCCGGCGACCGGCGTCCGATACGGCGGGGAGTGGATCTGCATGGACTGCGCAAAGCGTGAGATGCGCCGGGAACTCGGCTATATCGGCAGGTTCGGCGGCTCGGTGCTCATGCACCTTGAAAAACTCCTCGTCCAGGTCCGCGACCTCGACCGGGTTCTCGCGTCGGTGGGACCCGACCGTCCCGACCGGTCGCGGGCCCTCTTTGACCGGCTCGAAGCGCACGAGGTCCAGAAGACGGCTCATATCACCGATCTGGCGCTCCCTCCTGCGTTCACGCAGGCCGCCGGTGTCGACTACCTCATGCCCGTCCAGCAGCTCGCCGTCCAGAACGGGCTCCTCGAAGGGCAGCACCTCCTCGTCGTATCCGCCACCGCGAGCGGCAAGACCTTCATCGGGGAGATGGCCGGGATGAAGAACTTCCTCGAAGGGCGGGGGCGAATGCTCTTTCTGGTCCCGCTGGTCGCGCTTGCGAACCAGAAATACCAGCGGTTCCGCGACCGTTACGGTCACCTTGTCCGAGTCACTCTCCAGGTTGGGGTGAGCCGCCTCAACCTCCCCGAGACCCGCCCGGCAGGGGACCGGGACGTCAACGCTCCCGTCGTGGTGGGAACCTACGAGGGGATCGATCACGCTCTCCGGACAGGAAGGTCGTTGAAGGACATCGGGACCGTCGTCATCGACGAGGTCCAGATGCTTGAGGACCCCGAGCGGGGCCACCGTCTCGACGGGCTGATCGCCCGGCTCAAACACGTCGCCCCCGAGGCGCAGTTCCTCTACCTCTCGGCCACAATCGGGTTCCCCGGGCTGCTTGCGGAGAAACTCCAGGCGAACCTGGTTCGCTACGCGGCCCGCCCCGTCCCGCTCGAGCGGTATCTCTACTTCTTGGAGCGGTCAAAGAAGATCGGGTTCATCAAACAGATGGTCGCCGAGGAGTACAAGGTGCGGTCGTCGAAGGGCTATCGGGGTCAGACGATCATCTTCACCAACTCCCGGGCCCGCTGTCACGTCATTGCCGATGCTCTCGGGAAGAAGGCTGCCCCATACCATGCGGGGCTGACCGCCCAGGAGCGCCGGGACGTGGAGCGCCGATTCGCGAACGGCGAGATCGCCGCCGTCGTGACTACGGCGGCGCTTGCCGCCGGCGTCGATTTCCCGGCATCCCAGGTGATCTTCGACGCTCTTGCCATGGGCATCAAGTGGCTTACCGTCCAGGAGTTTTACCAGATGATGGGCCGGGCCGGCCGGCCGGACTTCCACGACCTCGGCCGGGTGGTCATCCTCGCGGAACCCGGCGGGTCGTATTCCCGGACGTCCGGGAAGACCGAAGAAGAGGTTGCCGTCGGCCTCCTGCGGGGCGATATGGAGGAGGTCGCTCCCGAGTACGACATGGAGCAGAGCACGGAGGAGTTCGTCGCGAACGCCGTGGTCTCGGGCGGCGACGAACAGCAGGTCATCCGCATGAACCGTTCGATGGTCGGGACCCTGGAGCCCGCACTCCCCACCCTTCTCGACTACGGCCTGGTCCGACGGCGGGCCGGCCGCATCGAACTCTCCGATATGGCCCGGGTGATGGCCGAGCACTTCATCGGCGCCGAACGCCTGATCGAGATCAAGGACCTGGTCCGGCGGATGGACGACGCGGCCGAGGTCATCGCGGAACTCGAGTGTGCCGGGGAAGAAGCGCCGTAACGGTGCAAAAAAGTCTTTTTCTCAAGTTGACGGGGTGCGGCGGCCTATCGTGATCCGGGTGCCTCTCCCCTGGCGCCTTTGCGGGCGTACCCCTGCATCATCACGGCAAAAACCGCCGTTGCGAGGAGGCTTATCGCCCCGGCCACGTAAAAGACGGCGTCGATCCCGATGTAGTCCATGAAAACGCCTCCTATCAGCGGTGCGACGATCATGCCGATCCCGAAGACCGTGTTGTAGGCGCCCATCGAGGTCCCCATCCCGATGGTCCGGCCTGCATCGACCGTCAGGGCCATGATGGAAGGCTGCTGGACGGCACCCCCGACGCCCATGATGGCGGTGACCACGAGCAGGGGTCCAAGCGACCTGCAGAAGGGGATTGCGGCGAGTGCTACCGACGCTATGGTCGACCCCGCGACGATCAGAGCGACCTTGTTCCCGGTATCGGTGAGCCTCCCTACCGGCACCTGGAGGAACGCCATCAGGAAGGTGTTTACGGAGAGGACGATCCCCACTTCGAACGGGCTGATTGCGATGAACGGGGCGAAGACCGGGATGAAGACCATGATACCCCCACGGCCGAGGGCGCTGATGAGGGTGAAGACCAGGACTCCTCGCATGACCGGCAGCCTGAGAAGCTCCCGCATCGGGGCGGGTTCCACGCTCGGGAGTGCGGCCGGAGATGTTCTGGCCTCCGGGAGGGAGATGGCGACGAGGAGCGTGGCGAACGCCGAGAGACCGGCCATGACGTAGAAGACCGAGTTCATACCGAACGCGTCGTTCAGGAATCCCCCAAGCAGCGGTCCCGCCCCCAGGCCGAGGAACATCGAGATGGAGAAGTTCCCCATCTGGCTTCCTTCCCTGCCTGCTTCTGAGAAATCCGCGATGTAGGCCATGGCAATCGGGACGACCATCGCCGATGCAATTCCGTGGGCGAAGCGAACGGCCGTGAGGGAGTAGGCGCTGCCCGCGACGAGGTAGGTGAGCGAGAGGACGGCATAGGCAAACATGCCGATGAGGATGATCCGCTTCCTCCCCCGCCGGTCCGATAGCCGCCCGAAGATGGGCATGAAGACCGACCGGGAGAGCGCGAAAGCCGAGAAGATGATGCCGAGCCAGATGCCGGTCGCTCCGAGGTTCTCCGCGTAGATGGGGAGGAGCGGGCTGACGACACCGAGCCCGAGCATGGTGGCAAAGACGGAGATGAATAAGACGTTATATACTCGTCTGGCGGTATTCATTCGGGATTACACCGGGTTGGGAGTCCATGGCCGCACGATTGGTCTATGGCAGGCGTTACGCAGTTGCGGGAGAAACGGTTGGTAGTATATCTTATCTATATTATCTATAGTTAACTCGGTCGTCGGTTGGGATCACGTCCGCCGCGCGACGCAGCACCATCGGTCGTAGAGCGGGTCGCGCGCGTTTTCGAAGACCTCGACGTCCCGGCCCTCTCCTGCGCACCACTCTTCTACCCGCGCCGCCTCGGCCCGTGTGCCGACGGTGATCAGGGTTTCATCGGTGAGGGTAAGGAGCCCGGTGATTATTTCCTCCCAGAGGCCCGCGTTGTAGGAGTAGATCTCCCCGGCCATGAACAGGACGCCGAGGGGTGCCGGCGCGATGTAACGGGGCGCCTCCCGCGCGTCGATGCACATAGTGTCTTCCGGCACAAGGCGGCCCTTCGCGAGACCGAGCGCAAGAAGCTCCGGGTCGTTGTCGTAGGCAAGCGCCCGCACTCCGCCCGCCCGGAGGGCTGCGGTGCCGACGCCCGACCCACAGCAGCAGTCGAGACAGAGGGTCCCCGCACGGTCGCCCCAGACCCCGGTCACGAGTTCCCGGATCTTTCCTTCCCGGTCGGGGCGCAGGTCTTCGAGGGCGGGAGCGACGGTTGCCGAGAGTTCCCTGCTGTAATATTCGCGGATCGCCGAGAGCCACGCTTCCCGGCTTTCCTGGTAGATCTCGCCGCCGACCATCTCGAAACATTCGATGGCGGCGAGCGTCGGGTCCCGAAAGAGGAACGAGGCGGCCAGCCAGCCCTCGTCGTCGTGGAGGGCAAGCGCAAGCGGTTTCTCCTCCTCGTCGACCAGAAGGCGGGCTTCGTCCGCCCCGGTCTCGAAGAGCAGCGCCGTATGGGAGTCAATCGTCAATTCTGCAAACGACGGTTCAACCAGCCGGCACCCGTCGACCTCAAGGATATCTGCGACCTTCATGCAGATCGCCTCTCGATTTTTAAGCCCCCCGGTGCCCGGATGACCCCGTCCACGCGGGCGTCCTCGTGCAGGGTGAGGCGCTGGCAGGAGACGTTCCCGAGGATGTGTACATCCTGCTCGATCGTCACGTCGCCGCCACCCTGCACGTCGCCGTGGATGACCGACCCTCTCGCGATGCTTGCACCTTCCTTCACATGAAGGCTCCCGAAGATCGTCGTCTCCTCCCGGACCGTGATCGACCCGGCACGGATGTTCCCGTGCAGCCGGCACCCAGACCCGATGGCCATCTTCTCCGGGACCGCAAAGGTCTGCATATTGAGGACGGCGCCGGTCGGGATCATCAGCGGCGTCTCGGTGGGAGCTCCCTTCTCATCGCCGAAGAGTTTCTGGAGGACGGAGTCCAGTTCCTCTTCCTTCTCGATCCCGAGGACGGCCACCAGGTACATCATGATGTAGATGATGACCGGCATCGGGTTACGGATGGAGATCCAGCCCTTTGCCTCGAATCCGCGCTCGATCTGGACGTTGTCACCGATGTCGAGGTCGCCTTTGACGACCAGTTTGCCCTGGATCTTCACCCCCTCGCCGAGGTAGGCGTCCTCCTCCACGACAACATCGCCGCCGATCTCACACCAGTTGTCTATCCGGGCATCGCCGGCTGCAACGATGTTTCCATTGATCTTGCTGAATTCACTGACCACGACGTCTTTACCCGAGAGGCCGTAATCGATCCGGCACCGGTCGCCGATGACGATGTCCTCTCCGGTCATGAGTGTCCTCTCCTGGAGCTCGGTATGGTCCGGGAGGGTGCAGGCCTTTATCCAGTCGTGGTCTCCTGTCGGTTCCATTTATACGGTATATCTTCATGCGCCATACTTATGACTCTTATTAATTAGATCCGGGACGATCGGCATGAGATCGCCGCCGCGGATACGCTGTGGATCACCCTCCACGCACGAAACTTCGTCGAACCGGTCCGTCCTGACTCCGGGGCCCCTGATGACGACCGGCCACCTGGTTGGCGCTGTGATCTTTCGACTGAGCAGGGCAAGGTGGGAGGCATCGGAACCCGGGTGTATCCCCGAAGCAACGGAGTCCATGATCCCGCACCCCCCTCCGCGGCGATCCGGTCGGGGACCGGGGTCTTTGCGGCGCCGGGGGGTCAGTCCGTTCAGCGCTTCACAGGGACGGTCGGAGATCCCCTCCGTCCGGTACCAGAAATAACGCCTTGCGAGCAATCATCAAGAAGAGGTGAGATTGCGAGTCTGATTACTCTTCCCGGCGGGCAGGGAGGGTCCGGGTTTCCGGAGCCCTCTTTTCTTTCTGCACAGGTGCCGGGCATCGGTCGGCGTGGTGGAGCACCTCCTTCGCGATGGCGTCGCCCCGCCTGCGGCACTCCTCCCCGCGCCCGACCATGATGAGAATGTTGGTCGTTTTGATCATATCTGCCGAAAGGCACCGGATCTCCACGGCAAAGTCTTCATCAACGATTGCCCCGACATCGCATATGATGTCGTAGAGCTGGTGCGAATACCGGTCGAGCAGGGCGTTTGCAGCGGGGACCCAGGTCGCGTTATTCTCTTTTTCTTCGAGGTCCGTCCACTCCCGGTGAAACTGGACGAGCAGCCTCCTGATGATCCCCCGGGTCATCGCCTGCCGGTCTTCCGGGGGCCCCGGATCGAGTACGGCCGATTTTACTCGCTGTGCACCCGTGTCCGGCTCTTTTGCCGACATCACCTCTCCCCTCTACGCCCGGTGTATAGCCGGTCATAGAGCATATACCCTTCGTGCCGGATCTCCGGCACGAAGGAAAGAGTGGAAAATGATAAAAATTGGGGAGCGGTCGGCCTTATACGGCCGCGACCTGCTCCAGTTTGGATTTGGTGATCTCGACCCGGCGGATCGGGTAGATGGTCTTGACGACCTTGAAGACGTCCCGGGCCATGTCGCCGGAGACGATATCCTTAACCAGGGTCTCAAAGTCGCTCTCCGCCGCCCGGGCGGAGAGGGCCTGTGAGATCGCCTGCCGCACGGCGTGGACCTGGCTCTGCTCGGCCCTCGAGAGGGTGAGGCAGACGACCGTCACCCGCAGGAGCTTGCCGTCCTTGCTGATGATCGGGTGGATGGTGTCGATGCGGGATGCCCGCCGTTTGACCATCGACCGGAGGTAGTCCCGGGTCACCTCGTGCCCGACGAACTCGGTGTATGCGGCGTCGCCGGCCACGTTGTTGATCTTAAACCTCATCTTGATATGGGACTTGGAGTAGTCCTGCACGACTTCGCCGAGCGTTGCGGTCATGATCCGGCCGACCATGTTTTCGGGGTCGGCCGAGATGGTGTCGCCAATCTCAACTTTGCCGAAGGCATCGGGTACGTAGACACGGTACCACTTCTTGGCCTTCCAGCCTTCCAGCCTTCTTCCAACCTGTTTCTTCTTTGCCATGGTATCACTTCTCTTTATTCTCTCTGTTTAGCCAGAATTCACTCCGAACCTTTCCGTTGCTTCCGGGAAGCGGAGGTGCATACGTCCTCCGCTATCGCCAGATTCATGAGGTAGTCGTCCACCGAGGCGATGATCGACCGGAGTCTGGTCCCGTCGATCTCGGCCCGCACCCCCCCCTTTACCGGATACGCCCGGATCAGGGTGAGGTTATCGGGTTCGAGCGCTGCCGCCACGCATTCGGGGTGGCTGTGCGGCGTCTTGATGACGCCCTCGATCCCGGTCATGCCGGCACCTCCTTCTGGAGTTCCTGCCGGAACCGGTCCACCTGGTCGGCGCCGATCCGGGCGCCGGCTCGTCGGTGGTGCCCGCCGCCCTGGCCGCCGCAGGCCTCCGCGATCCTCCCCATCAGCGGCTCGAGATCGAGGTCGATGCCCGGAGGGCAGCGCGCCGATACGACGCAGTGATCAGCGTTCTTGCCGATGACGAAGACCGGGCCGGTCTGGACAAGGTCGTTTGCGAGCGCATCCGCGACATCGCCCGTCACCGTTCCATCGTCCACCTCGAAGAGGGCGCGGTGCTCGTCGAGACGGCGCGCCCCCTGAATGCCGACGATGACCGCCTGCCGGTGACGGGCGGCGATCTCCCAGGCTTCCCCCAGCGCGTGGGTCGAGCGGAGACAGAGCGATGCACCGATATCCCCGTGGCCTGACTTGCCGCAGGCGTCGACGACGGCGGTGAGGTTCACGGCCTCGTCGATCACCTCCCGCCCGAGGCTGTAGGTGGTGCCCCAGATCCCGCAGAGCGCTTGAAGCGACGCGTTCGGGGCGGCCGCAAGGACAACCCGGGAGAGGAGAGACTCATAGTCGACGTCGTCCTCGTCGGTGACCTGTGCGACCAGCGCCCTGGCCGTTTCGGGAACGCCCGAGAATCCGGCGAGGTACGGGTTGACGGCGAGCGCGAGTTGCTCGACGAGGCCCCTTCCCGGGAGGCGGAGGCCGCGGCGGGGTGCTATGAACCCGTTTGCAATTCCTTCGCTTGTGATATCCCGGTTCGGTCCCTCGATCTCCTGGCCGTCGCCGATGATCCCGAGGAGCGCAAGTCCCGCGAGGTCGCGGTTGTCGCCCATGCGCTGTGCGACGATGTAGGCCGTGCCGGCCGCCGAGAGGTTCCGGTCGCCGTCGATCCCTTCGAGACGCGGGTTGACGTGGTAGTCGCCCTCGAAGTGGGGCAGGTGGTGGTCCACCACCATCACGTCGCCGGGAAGGTCCGTGAGCGCTGACCCTAAGTCGCAGAGAAGCACGCTGCTGTCGCGCGGGATGTCGGCCGTGGTGATGCCCGAGCGGACCCTCAGTCTGAACCGCCCGCCCTCGCGGAACATGGCGTGGCAGAGGATGGATGCGGCGGCTATTCCATCCGCATCGTGGTGTGCGAGCACCTCCACAAACTCCTGTTCGCGCAGGTGGTCGGCGAGGCCGGCAGCAGCAGCTTCAAGCGACATGGGTTATCAGCGGGAAAGCAGGATCTCTGCCGTCTCCGGTTTGTAGGTCCAGCCTTCCGGCAGCCTTCCGGACCCGACGTAGTACTTGACCAGTCTGCGTACCTTGGATTCGGCGATCTGAAGTTGCCGGGTGTTGTGCACGTCCTTCCTGTTCTCCGCGAGATGCTTCCTCAGCCTGAGCGCTTTCTGCATCAGGTTCCGAAGGTCTTCGGGGATCTCGGATTCAAGACCCTTTTCGTGGAGGATCTCGTTTATACGCTTGCCTGTGGCGAGCTTGACGTCAGGGACGGCGTACCGGTCCCGCAATGCAAGGCCAATCTGGCTGGCTGACATGCCGTCTTTGCGGAGATCGACGATGATCTTCTCGATCTCCGTTACGTCCGTATTGGACCACTCGGGTGCTTCCTTCCGATAGGGTCGGACGGAACTACTGGTTCCACGACGCCGAGCGTACATTCTTGCCATTTATACACCTCCGTTAGATATACTATGTAAGTCCAGAAAAGAGCCGTTAACTGACTAATTTCTGTAATCCCGAGCCCTTGCGGGCAGTGCTTCCGGGAGCACGTCGGACTTACCATAGCCAGCACATATGGTGCTGTATCATGTTCTCCGGGCGGTATCTTAAGGGTATCGGGTGAAGGCTCCGATTCCCGTGCGTGAGTCCCAAAACTCATGCGAGCCCCCTGATACACCCTGGTTGGAGTTGCCGCGTCGTGAACCTCTGTTTTTTTTGGGAAAGTCACTGAACTGGAATGCGGACTCAAAACATTTTCGGGATTGTACTGACGGTGTTCCTGATCCGTTCCACACCCTCAGATGAGGCCGAAAGGAGCATGAAAACCCCGCGGACTTTCGACCGGGCACCCTCCCCGGCAAAGGGTTTTTGGGACGATTCCGGGCTAAAGCAGATCAATGGGGGTTTATTGCGGTTCAATGCGATTGTTAATGTATGGATGCGGGCCGGCCGGACCACCTGCCCGGGAGTACGTTCGCCCGGGAGCACCTTCTCTCCTGGATCATCGCTACCTCGGCTCTTTTCGCGTTCGGTACGACGGGGTACTCTCTCTTTGCAGGGCTACCCATCGTTGTCTCCCATTTCTTTTATATCCCGATAGTCCTTGCAGCCTATCTTTATCCTGACCGGGGCGTTGCGTTTGCCGGCGTGCTTGCCGCCGGCTATCTCGCGGAAGTGCTCCTCTTCACAACGGGGAGCTGGTTTGAGGTTGCATCCGCTCTCCTCCGCGCCGGGGTGTTCCTCGTCGTCGCCGCCGTCGTCTCGCACCTCTCCGGCCGCCTGCAGACACGGGAGCGCCGATACCGCGGGATCTTCGAGACATCCGGTGCGGGGGTCTTTATCTTCTCGCCCGTGACCGGGAAGATTAAGGAGATGAACCGGGGGTGCGCCGGGATGCTCGGGTATCCCGACGGCGACGTTCCGCCCCTGGAGGTGTCCGAGGTCTGGCCGGGGTATCCCGGCTCCGCCGGAGCCCTTGAGCAGACGGGGATCGAGGGTCTTGATTGCAGTCTCGTCCGCCGGGACGGGACGTCCTGCCCGGTTATCCTCTCGGCGAACCTCCTTCCCGGCCGGCAGGCTGGCTGCGCGGTGGTCACCGGGACGACGGAGCAAAAACGGATGGAGAACCGGCTCCGCCGGTCGGAGGCGACGTACCGGGTTATCCTCGACACCGTTGACGTCGGGATCGTCCTCACCGACCCGGGCAGACAGGTCGTCGAGGCGAACAAGGCGGCAATTGGGCTCTTCGGCGGAGCCGGGCGGGAGGACCTGATCGGGAGAAACCCTCTGGACCTGGTCGCCGCGAGGTATCGAGAGGCCGCCCGGGTTTACCTGGAACGGGCCCTGCGCGGGGAGATGCCCGCACCCGGAGAGTGCATGCTCTGCAGGATCGACGGGAGCGAGTGGCCTGCAGAGGTCTCGGCCACCTACCTCGCGAGAGACGGGGACGCCCCGGAACGTCAGATTCTGGTCATCCGGAACATCACCGAGCGGCGTTGGGCGGAGGAGGCGATGCGGGAAGAGAATCGACGTCTCTCCATCGTTAATGAGGTCATCGCCGCTGCCACCGCGTCCCGCCGGCTGGATGATCTCCTGCAGGCCTCACTGGCAAAAATTATCGCCTTGCTCGGGTTCGATCACGGTGCGGTCTATCTGATGCGTCCCGGAAGCGATACGGCGGTTCTCCGTGTCCTGGAGGGGGAGGGCCGGATTCTGCCGGCGGTGGTGCGGCGGGACGATCCCTTCTACCGGGACCTTGTTCTGGCCGGCGATGTGCGTTGTATCGAGGATATCCGGGCGCGGCATCCCGGTTCCTTGGTCAAGGTTCTTGTCGCGGTGCCCATCCCCGGTGATGACGGCCCGGTGGGGTGGTTTGCGGTCGGGAGCAGGACCCGGGAGACCGTCCCGGAGAGCGAGCGCCGGATCCTTCTTGCTATCGGTGAAGAGCTCGGCAGCGCGGTCGTGATGGGGATGCTCCAGGAGGACCTGGAGGGGGCGCTCGCGTCCGCCAATCGCTACCTCGACGAAGCAAATGCAGCAACGGGGGAGGTCAACCTCTACGTGGATATCCTCACCCACGATATCAACAACGCAAACACCGCAGCCATGGGCTACCTGCAGATGTTCCTTGAGTCCGCCGCCGACGAGTCGGGTGTCCTGGCCGCCAAAAAGTCGCTTGCAGCCATCTACCAGAGCAACGACATCATCCGGAACGTCTCCACGATCCGCAAGATCAAGGCCGGTTCCGTCGAACTACGGCCGGTGCAGCTTGGGCCTGTACTCCGGGAGATCCGCAACTATTACTCCGATGCCTGCATCACCTGCGAGGGAGCGGACGCGACGGTCCTCGCCGACGACCTCCTGCCCGAGATCTTTGTGAATCTGATTGGCAACGCCGTCAAGTTCGGGGGGCCGGAGGTCGAGGTTACCGTCAGCGTTAAGGAGGATGGGGGTATGGTCTCGGTGACGGTGGCCGATACCGGCCCCGGGATCCCCGATGACCTGAAGCCGCGTCTCTTTGGGCGCTACCAGCGCGGAGAGACGAAGAAAGGCGGGAAGGGCCTCGGCCTCTACATCGTCCGGACGCTTACGGAGCGGTATGGGGGGAGCGTCCGGGCAGGCGACAGGATTTTCGGGCGGCCGGAAAAGGGTGCCGCCGTTACGTTCACCCTGCGCCGCCGCCTTTCGGAGGCAGGGGACAAACGAGCCGAATATTTATCATCTCCTTAGTCAATGTATATTGGTACCTGTGCGATAGTAGTCTAGCGGTAGGACAGGGGCTTCCCAAGCCTCTAGCCCGGGTTCGATTCCCGGCTATCGCATCGGAATTATTATCCAACTCCTTCTTTCATTCTCTTGGGATAACTCGTGTAGCTGCTGTACCTGAATGGTCCCCGGCATTTTTCATGTAGCGCGCCGGGGGAGCGTACCCGGTTCATTATCCGTGGGTGTCCTCTCTCCCTTCTCCTCCGGCACCACCTCAAACCGGCAGTGGTCAAATCCCATCGAGTAGCATCGGGTCTCGATCGCCGCCGTCGGCCGCCCGTAGTGGCGGGAGAAGAGCGCCCGGAGGATGCCGGAGTCGAACGCGCACGCGGGTTTGCCGGTGACCGGGAGGTCGGCGCACTCGAAACAGTCGTAGATGAGGAGCGTTAACGGTTGCGTCCCTGTGACCTCGACCCGACCGAGGTGGTGTTCGTCCCAGAATCGGGCGATATTCGTGCAAAATTGTCCGGTCTCCGGGTCGGCGAGCGCTGGATAGAGTTCCGCCCCGACCCGCTCCCCGGCCTGGGTGAGGAGCGGGTCGAGGAGGATCCCCTCCTGCATAAGCGAGACCCGGATCGTCCGGAAGGTCAGTTTGTAGAACACGAAAGGGTCGCCCGCCCCTGTCCGGTAGTACGCCCCCGCATAGGCGGCGAGGTTGCCGGCCACCCGTTCCTCCGATGAGACGCTCGCGACGAGGTTGCCGGAAAGGAAGAAGACTTTCCGTCTTGCATCCTCCGGATCGGTCCGTGACCCGACCACGCCTGCCGCCGCGAGTTCCTGGAGATGCACCGAGACTGTCGACTTCGCCCGTCCGGCGAGGGCGACGAGGTCGTCGAATGTGCACTCACGTTCCCTGAGTGCCGAGAGGATCGCACGCCGCACCGGATTCTCGACCGCCCGTATCCCGCCCGGCGTCGAGTACAGGTCTATTTCACTGTCCGGCTTCGGCCGGCCGGCTCTCCCTTTGCCGGTCATTACCTGCTCCATAGATCAGGATCGAAAGGAAGATATATCAAATGTTCGGATATAGTAGAATGTTCGTTGAAAGCAGAACGACTTGAGGGATAAAAAATGATGGCTACGAAACTCGCCCCCGGCGTCCACTGGGTCGGGGCAATCGACTGGAACCTTCGGGAGTATCACGGCTACACCCTCCCGGGAACGACCTACAACGCCTATCTCGTTCAGGGTGAGAAGACGGCGCTCATAGACGGCGCCTACCATGGGTTCGAGGAAGAGGTCCTCGGCCGGATCGAGTCTGTCTCCGACCCCGTTAAGATCGACTACATTGTTGTGAATCACATCGAGATGGACCACTCCGGCACCCTGCCCGCGTTCGTGCGGCAGATGCCCGGTATCCCGATCTACTGCACGGAGCGGGCGAAGGCCGGCCTTGCCCGCCACTACGATACGACAGGCTGGAACATCCGGGTTGTCAAGACCGGCGACACCCTCGACCTCGGCGGCAAGACGCTCATCTTCCTTGAAGCGCCGATGCTCCACTGGCCCGACTCGATGTTCACCTACCTTGCCGAGGATGCCATTCTCTTCCCGAACGACGCCTTCGGGCAGCACGTTGCAAGCGCCGCCCGGTTCGACGACCAGCTCGGGAAGGACGTGGCGATGGCCCACGCACAGAAGTTCTTCGCGAACCTGATCATCCCGCTCGCACCGAAGGTCTTAAAGAAGCTCGACGAGGTCGGAAAACTCGGCATCGAGATCAAGATGGTCGCGCCGAGCCACGGCGTTATCTGGCGGTCGCATGCCGGGGACATTCTCAAGGCTTACACCGACTGGAGCAGGGGCGTCTCGAAGGATAAGGTCACAATCGTCTACGACACCATGCACAACTCAACCACGATGATGGCCCGGGCTATCGCCGAGGGCGTCATGGCCGAAGGGGCTGACGTCAAGGTCTGCCTCCTCCGGGACGGCCGCTACGAGGGGACGCACCGGAGCGACGTCGTCACGGATGTGCTCGACTCAAAGGCGGTCCTCATCGGGTCGCCGACACTCCAGGACGAGGTTCTCCCCACGGTGGCAGGGTTCCTCAGCTACCTCCGGGGACTGCGGCCGGGGCGCCTTACGGCAAAGAAGATCGGGTGTGCGTTCGGATCGCACGGCGGCATGGGCGGCGCGGTCGCCCAGGCCGAAGAGGCACTGAAGGCAGCCGGGATCGAGGTGATCGAAGGCGGGTTCCAGGTGAACTACCGCCCGGATGCCGGCGAACTCGCCCGGTGTTACGAGCTCGGGCGGAAGGTGGCGCGGGAGATCCGGACCCGGTAACGCCGGGGCTCCTTGCACCGCCTCTCTCTGGCAATACCCCGGGCAGATCGTCCGGATATCTCTCCTGTGAGGTATCCGGACTCATATCCCTTTTTCGCATCCGGTCATGCCGGTGCAGCAAACCCCCGCCTCACCCGGGCGAACGCCGCCAGCGCTCCGACCTGCATCACCACCAGGAACCCGACAACGAGCGGTATGGCGACCGTGTAAGCCCAGCCGATGAAGGCGCTCCCGACAAACCAGGCTGCCCCATAGACTGTATTGAATATTCCGTATGCCGTCCCGCGCTTGCTGATATGGGTGTAGTCCGCGACGGCGGCCCGGAGAAGTGTCTCCTGCGCACCCATTGCCGCACCCCAGAGCACCACGGCGACAAAGGCGAGGGCGCGGTCAGTTCCGAAGGCGAGGAAGGGGATGCCGATGGCAAGCAGCGGCACGGAGAGGAGGGTGACGAGCCCGAACCGGTCGTATGTGCGCCCGATCGCGAGGGCGGCGACGGCATCGACACCCATGGCAACAGCGTAGATGAGCGGGATCTCTGCTTCGGAGACCGTGCCGGTGACGGCGAAGT
The DNA here is from genome assembly GCF_002499755.1 of Methanoculleus sp. UBA291. Lineage (NCBI taxonomy): Archaea > Methanobacteriati > Methanobacteriota > Methanomicrobia > Methanomicrobiales > Methanomicrobiaceae > Methanoculleus > Methanoculleus sp. UBA291. The sequence goes on from NZ_DANC01000047.1 coordinate 17,855, forward strand.
GATAGGCGATGATCGGGAACGCCGCGAACCCGGCCATGGTCAGCGCAGTGAAGACGCCGTAAGGGAGCAGAGATCCCGGGAGAGTATTGACTCTATGGGTCGGGCGGCTGTCCTCAAACAACGCCGGTTCGGGCATCCGGCGCCGGGCGAAGAACAGGGTGAGGAGCATCAGCGCGAACGGGACGGTAAGGAGGGCAAACCCGTTCCGGTAATCTCCCCGGGCAAGGAATACGGCGGTAAAGATCAGCGGCCCGATAATCGCCCCGATCTGGTCGAGGACCTCGTGCACGGCAAACCCCCAGCCCCGGCCGACCGTCGCCGTCGCGTTTGCGAGGATGGCGTCCCGTACGGGCACCCGGATGCCTTTACCTACCCGCTCGAGGATGAGGAAGAGCGCGGCGGCCTCCCAGGATCCGGCGAGCGCGAGGAGCGGGACCGCAGCGAGCATCCCATAGCCGATGAACGTGATCGCCCAGTAGTGCCGTGTGGTGTCTGCCAGGTACCCGGAAACCAGGCGGAGGGCGTAACCGAGGAACTCTCCAAGACCCGCGACCACCCCGACGGCGAGAGCACCGGCGCCGAGGTGGTGGAGGTACGGACCGGAGACGCTCCGCGCCCCTTCGTAAATGATGTCTCCAAAAAGGCTCACGATGCCGAAGAGGATTATCACGGCATAGGCTGCCCGATGTCTGCCGTCCATTGAGAGTAATTTTCCGTTCGTCGCCCATAGGCCTTTCTAACAGCGGGACAGGACCCTGCTCTTCTCCGCCTCCCCGGAGGATACCGTTTTTAATCTCGGTGTCTCTCTCCCTGCCATGATCTTTCCGTTCAGGACGGTCGACGGCGCCCTGACGCTGCGGGATCACCCGGAAGAAGGCGGATGGGTCCATGTGCTGGCCCCGTCCGACGAGGAGAAAGAATACCTTATCCGGGAGCACGGTATCCCCCGGGACTGTATCGAAGAGGCCCTCGATCCGGATGCGCTGGCCCGGGCGAGGAAACTGGATGGTTCCCTCTCTATTGTCTTGCTCTGTTCCCGCTCCGGTGCAGAGCAGTCGGTGCCGTTTGTGACGCAACCGCTCGGCATCGTGCTCCGGGAGAAGATGATCGTCACGATCTGCTCTCGCGATCCGGAATTAATCTTCGACCTCCTTTTGGAAGATGCGTATGCGGTCCCCACCTACGAGAGACACAGGTTTTGTCTGATGATTTTGCTGCAAAACGCCCGGATATTCAAGGTGCATCTGGGAGAGATCCGGGAGCGGGGTGTACTCGATGAGGAGGTGCTCACGCGAGCTCTCACCGGGACGGGGCTGATCGATCTCCTGGACGGCGAGCGGAGCCTCGCGTACTTCGTCTCCGCTCTAGGGTCCAATCAGGAGATGGTTGAGGCGCTCCGGAGTTCGAGGTACCTTGAGCCGGAGGATCGGGACCTGCTGGAGGACGTTGTCCATAGGAACAGAGAGAGCCTCACCGTTGCCAACACCACCGCAAAACTCCACAACGACCTCATCGGTGGGTTTACGTCTCTGGTCTCGCTGAACCTCAATAACCTCGTCCGGACCCTGACGGAGATCACCATTGCGCTCTCCGTCCCGGCCATCATCGGCGCTCTCTGGGGGATGGAAGTATCCCTCCCGCTTAAAGAGCATTCTCTTGCATTCTGGGTCATTCTCAGCCTGATGGGCGTTCTCGCGGTGGCGACCTTCGTGATCATCAGGGCGGGCGAGCTGCTCGATCCCGCCAGGCACAGGAGATGATGTCCGCTCGAAAAATCGGTCCCGGTTCTGCCCGGGTGCGGTTGCCATACCGAAAACCTATAACCCTTATGAGACCCAAATCTAACAATTAGCGCTATATGACCGAATTTTTCCTGTCCACCAGGCAATCGGAGAGCACCCGGATCTCCGGCAGGGGAGGATCATGACCAGCAGCGATGCCGATCTGTATGCCCTCTCGATCATCACCGAGAACCGGGCAGGGGTGTTACGCGATGTGGCCACGGTGATGGCGAATTACCAGGCCAATATCCAGATGATCCAGCAGTCGATCATCACCACCGGTTCGAACGTCGGGAGGGCCTACCTCTACTTTGAGTTCGAGGAGTGCGGAGACCACGGCGAACTCGTCGCCGACCTTGCGCGGGTTCCGTCCGTCGTCGACGTCACGATCTACCCGCCGTTCTCCCGGATATTCGGCACAAGGGTGATCATCATCGGCGGGGGTGCGCAGGTGGCGCAGGTGGCGCTCGGTGCTGTAAACGAGGCGGACCGCCACAACATCCGCGGCGAGCGGATATCGGTGGACACGATCCCCCTCGTCGGGGAGCAGAACCTGACGCTTGCCGTGGATGCGGTGGCCCGGCTCCCCCGGGCGTCGATCCTGGTGCTCGCCGGGTCGCTGATGGGCGGCGAGGTCTCGCGGGCCGTGGACCGGGTCCGGCAGGCGGGCATCCCGGTGATCGCTCTCAAGATGGCCGGGAGCGTTCCGCAGCATGCCGACCTGGTCGTGACCGATCCCATCCAGGCCGGTGTTTTTGCCGTGATGCACGTCAGCGGCAAAGGAGTCTTTGATATCAACCGCGTACGTGGGCGTGAGTTCTGATGGATCCGATAGATATGGCAGTCAGGGTGCTCTCGCGGGACGGGCTCGTCGTCTATCCCACCGAGACGGTCTATGGTCTCGGGGCGGACGCCCTCTCGGAGGATGCGGTGATGCGGGTCTACGAGGCTAAGAACCGTCCGGTGGGAAAACCAGTATCGGTCGCAGTCTCGGATATGGAGATGCTTTCGGCTGTTGCAGTGGTGGACGAGGCCGCGCGGGCCTTCATCGAGCGGTTCCTGCCCGGTCCGGTGACGGTGATTCTGCCGGCGAAGTCCTGTCTGCCGGCTGTCCTCACCGGCGGCACAGGCCTTGTCGGCATCCGGTGGCCCGATCACGCGCTCGCTCTTGCGATCATCGCGCGGCTCGACGCTCCCATCACTGCCACCAGCGCGAACATCTCGGGGGATGTCCCGCCAACCCGGCCCGAAGAAGTCTCCGTGCCCCATGACTATCTGGTTGACGGCGGAGAACTTCCCGGAACACCGAGCACGGTGGTTGACCTCCCTGCCCGGCGCATCCTGCGGGAGGGCGCGGAATATGAAGCAGTGAAGGCGTTTCTGGAAACGTTAGGGTGAACCATGCGGCCGATACGACTTCGTGATTTCATCGAGGACCGCGAGGGTTGTCTTTATGCGGTCTCGAATTACGACAACGACGACCGGATCGGGTGTATCCTCCGCTACGTCCCCGATGATGGCGGGGAGCGAACGAGCCTCTCCGGCCGACGGTATCGGAAATATGACTTTGCCGAGTCTTTTGCCTGGATCCGGGAGCATAAGCCGGAGTACCTGGACTCGGTCCACCGGGTGCCCCGCTCTGATGTGGTGCGGGTGTATAAACCGGAAGAGGAGATCGGCAAGGTGGCGGCCCGGAACGCCCGGGTGCGGAGGCTCCTCTCCCATTTCGACCTCCCGCCGGGTTCGTTCGGGTGCACGGGCTCGCTCCTCTGCGGCCTGGACAACGCCGCTTCCGATATCGATCTGGTGGTCTATGGCGACGCCTGGTTTGCCGCTCAGCGTCAGCTCCGGCATCTTGTGGGGGCGGGGGTGATCCCGGGGATGAGCACCGCGATGTGGCGGAAGGTCTACGAGAAGAGGGTCCCGGAGATATCGTTTGACACCTTTGTCCTGCACGAGCAGCGGAAGTGGAACCGGGGGGAGTTCGAGGGGACCTACTTCGACCTCCTCTACACCCGGGCCTACGGGAACCTGGATGCGGTCCCTGCCGGCAAGGGGAAGGTGGTCGGCCGGACGACGATCGAGGCCACGGTCACCGATGCCTCCCTCTCCTTCGACAGCCCGGCGGTCTACGCCGTGGCCCACGGTGAGATCTCCCGGGTGCTCTCCTTCACTCATACCTACGCGGGGCAGGCGCTTGCAGGGGAGGTCATCGAGGCCCGGGGTGTCGTGGAGGAGCACGGCGACGAGCGGTGGCTGATCGTCGGCACGACTCGCGAGGCGAAGGGGGAGTACATCGTCTCAAAGACGCTGCTTGAGAACGCGGGGTAGTCAGAAGAGGTCCGAGAGCCGTCGCGGACCGGTCGTGCACCGCTCGGAGTGGGGGCAGCCGTCGCATGGCGCTCTGAGGGGCCGCGGCGGGATATCGCCCGCGACGACCCGTTTTGCCGCCCGGATCGCCCTGATCATCTCCCTGCGGTCGCGGGGCTGGGGCTCGACGAACCGGCAGGTCCCGCTTGCGACATACTCGACGTAGCCGCCGGTGACGGCGCGCCCGAGTGTCTCCCGGAGACAGGCGACGTAACAGGCAACCCGGAGGCGGTCGGTGCCATAGACCCCGGCTTTCGGGGCGGTGCTCGACCGGGTGACGGCGAACGTGCCGTCGGAAAAGACCTTGTCTATCCTCCCCCGGATGCCGAGGAGGTCGGACTCGACGGCAAGGTCGGTCTGGACCGGCGTCTGCCAGGCCGTCTCCCGGCAGGCGGCGACGCACTCGTCGAGGAATTCCCGGGCTTCCGGGGGAGCATCGGGGAGAACACAGAGAACTTCCTGCCAGATCCGCTCCGCTTCAAGGGGTTCTCCAAGGTGCATGGAGACCTGTTTGCAGACGGTGTAGCGGGGTGGTTCCTCCCGCTCTTCCGACCGCTCGAAGTAGTAGCGCCGGGGGCAGATGTGACAGGCGACGACGCCGGATACCGGGATATACTCGTTCATGCGCAATCGGTTCTGTTGAGAGAGACATACGTCCTCCCTCTTTATATGGGCTTGTCCTCTGCACCGGTGCGGGGTCCCGGCCCCGGCCGCACCCGGGACGAACTCTTATGCCGAAGCAGGTCACAAAAGAAGAGTATGGCAAACCGAGAGATATCGGTCAACATCCCCGGCAACCTCGACCCGGTCTACTCGAACCGGATCCAGATCGCCTACAAGGAGGACGAGTTCACGTTCCTCTTCCTGCACGAGATCCCCGGCATGAACCAGGCGCGTGCGAAGGCGATCGTCTCGATCAGCCCCCGGCACGCGAAAAATCTGGTCGAGGTGCTGGCAAAGAGCGTTGCCGACTACGAACAGAAGTTCGGCAAGATCACCACCCCTGAGACCGCCCCACACCAGGAGAGTAACGTCACCATCCGGGGCTACTCCTGAACGGGATCGGGGCGGCGGTCTCCGGGCAGGTGATACCTTTTTAATTTCGGACGTACAATGTTGTAAGGCAGTCGCCGCTGTGGCTTAGCGGTATAGCGGCTGATTCGTAATCAGCAGGTCGGGGGTTCAAGTCCCCCCAGCGGCTCCTTTTCATCCGAGGTTCAAAGCCGTAATTTGTTTACCTGTTTCATGTCTTTTCCTGCGCTTTCGTTCTGCAGAAGATATAAATATCTCGATGTTGAGAAAAGGGTATACCATGACGGAGAAGAAGGAGACCCACCCCCGGTGCGTCCACTGTGGAACGATCATGAACCGGGTGTACGTACGGTCATCGGGAGAGCAGAGGGAGTGGCTACCTATCGGTTGGGCCTGCGTTGTGTGCCAGTGGATGAGCTGGGACTGACGTGGTTTTTGGGTTAGGGATTGTTGCACCCTACATAGGGCTATAGAAATAGTTTGGATCGGGTTTTAGAACTGGATCTCTCGTTTATTATATAGGTCGATCAGGCCTTGCTCTGATAAGGTACAGTCAACAAGGTTCTCAAACTCATTTTTCTCGATTTTTAACTGTCTTGCCATTATCCCAATTAGTTTATCACTGATCTCTTTGGTTCCGTGACTCACCCAAGTGACTATCCGCGTCTTTTTACCGTTATGGTAGAGAGTTAATTTGATGTCTTTTGAGTTATGTTGTTGGAAACCTTTTCTTATCAACGCATTTTGGATGTTGCGGTTTTTCCGGGTTCCCAATTATATCCCCTCAGCCGGTAGTGATAGCAGTTTTTCACGGAACTGAACTCCTCCTTCAGTCAATTTGTTAACATCCTCCTCAACATAATCGAACCATAGCAACTTGAATTCTTCGTTTATCCTATCTACACCATCTTTTAGGTCATTGCATGTAACTAGGAGACTGAAATCATCATTATAAAGGATATATTCGTCATTTTCAAACTCAACTTCAAGGTTGATAGGAACTCGAAGAGACAGAACATGCGATTCATCGAATCGAATGTGGGTTAGAGGGAGATTTTTTAATGGTTTGAATTCTTTTTCGTTCGCAATATTAATAGTTCGTTGACCCTCCTCAGTTGAACCACTTACACTAACAAGCTGTTTAATTCTTTTTATCACAATTCCTTCGAGTTCTGGAGGATACTTACAGGTATATTTACCCTCAGGCGTGTCAATAATAAACTGGCGCTTTTTATCTACACTTAACTCTACTAAACGGCCCGTGACAGTTTTTCTAATTGGTTTTGGGGGCTTAATTATGGCATTCTTGATTATGGGTTTTCTCTGTGGGTCTAACTTTACTTTCTCCGCAGATCCAAACCCGATATTGACATCATATATTGAATCTTGCTCCGGCCAGAGATTATCCACGACCTCGATGGATTTAACCGCTCTATCTTCATCGTTATTTAGTACACCGAGTACCTTAGAGTAGATCTCGTCTTGACTCGAAGCGATATCTACTATGGTGCCAGCAATGGAGATCGCACGCTCCCCGAATGTGCCTCCAACACCTGGAAGTCCATACTGACTGTGCGAAAGCCTCACAGTAGCGTCGACACTACCCTGCTTAAGCTCAGATATTTCCAGCTCGCAATTGTCCTTCACAGTCTTGGGGAAGTCACCTGCAGCTCTTGGTTTATGACCCTCTAGGTGATCGCATACGACATACATTAAATTCTGGATCGCCTGAAAATTGCTGATAAGAGCATTAACTGATATCTTGGGGTGTTCTTCACTGTGTGAAGCAATGTAAATACTAATTTCTCTCGATCCGACCATTCGTCATACCCCTCACGCAGCTCTCTGGGTCCGATATTAATACACTCATCTGCACATTGGATATTTATGAGTATGGATGTATACTCAATGAAGAACCCTAGAATATTTAACTTTTTCATATGCGCGGTGTGAAAGTGTATAATACATGAATTGTTAAGTGTGTAACATTGACTTTTGAGCGCGCGCTCAGCAATACTGTGAGTGCATCCTCTTCACGGTATAGGCCCTTTGTCGCACTCCTCTCGCGGTTTAACTCGAAACACCTGCCTTTCTCAAGTGATCGCTGCAATGGGAACACAGGTCATTCCCCATTCTTCCCCTCCATAAGCGCCGTAAGCCTGCTCACCTGCTCGGTGAGGGCGTCGATCTTCTCCAGCGCCCGATCGTGAGTGAGGAGCCGGAGAATCCCCCGGTCAAGGGCGGACGCTCCCCCCCGGTCCATCGTCTCCACCTCGGCGGGGCCTTCGCTGTGGTCCACCCACCAACCCGGGAGAGCAGTTCCCCCGTCCGCCAGAGTCTCCGAGACCCGGAAGGCGTAATGGGGCTGAGTAATGATCTTCCCGATCTCGTCGGGGTGATGCACCTCGATCGTGCAGCCGGTGTAGTACTGAGCAAGCACGAAGTTCTGCACGGCTTCATGGATGGCGAGCAGGACCCGCACCTCCGCCACCTCCATAGAAGGGGCTATAATCCGCTGTTGGGCGTCCGGGTATGCTACGATACTCCGGGGGTGCAGATCGAGCGTTATAGCTGGCATGTTCGGCCCCTGCTGTGCGGCAAGGAACTTGTGACGCTCCCCGTTACGCATCTTCCATGAGCGGTAATACCCGGTGTGCAGCGGATCGAGGGAGAGAAGGCCATCCATCCGGGTAATCTGATACTTAAGCCGGATGTTGTGAACCCGGCAGGAAGAGAGCTCCGGCGGGGGCCGCGGGGCCCGTAGGTCTGTGGCTCCCACCCACCACTGATCCGTTTTTCCCGGGGTGGCGGAGCTCGGCCAGAGTAGCCCGAGCTCGCGTAACTTCCGTATAGTGATGCTGACGTGCTTCCGTGAAACTCCGAGTAAGCGCGCCACCTGAGCCTGAGTGTGATCGCCCGTCGCTATGAGGCGGGCGATCCGCTGTTCCGTGTACGAAAGTCGCATTCAATCCGTGCGTGGTGAAGAACTGGTGTTCTCAGGGCAGTTCGTGGATCGCGGGCGGTCCACCAGATCAGGAGCGGAGCGGCGTCCCGGGCCGGTCGGGCGATGTGGAGGTTTATAGTCCCGGCCTTCGCTGCTATACCCTGGAGAGTCTCCATGAGCGGTGCGAGGGGGCCGGAGACACCGAACGAGGAGAGACGTTCCGGACCGGTGGCCTGCGGCTCCCTCGGTTGGGGTCGCCTGGGTGGGTGGAGGTCGGAGTATTCGGCACGCCAGGATCCCGGACGGCCGATGACCTGCCAGACGCGGACGCCGGCGGACGCCTCGAAGTCATTGATGGCGTCCGCTATCGCATGAGGGAAGTCTTCCATTGCGCTCCCCTCAGTTTTGCGCCTGGTCCGGGGCCTTAATGACCCACTCGCCCGACTCGATCTTAAGATCGATGACGGCCCGGTGAGCGGGGGTGCATCGAGGATCGAGGAGAAGCCGATCCATATCTGCGGGAGAGACCTGGCGGGTCATGCCGGCACCCCCTCACCCTTCAATACGATGTTGAGGAGCTCAACCCGGGCGAACCAGACCGGCGAAAGCATCACCGTTTTTGCAAGGTGGCGGGAGCCGATCTTCACTCGCGGCTTCTTCCAATTCCTGCGTGTCTGTGTCTTCCTTCCGAGGATCACGGCTTCGACGTGATAGGGCTTGAAGAGAAGCACCTATACCGCCTCCTGCGGCGCTGTGAGCTCGTAGAGGTAGAGCTGCTGGCGGCGTCCGTCGAGGTCCGAGCGGCGGCAGTAATACGATGCGTGCCGGCCCACTACCTGTACACGGATGAACTCTCCTTCCTCGGTGCCGGGGATGACGTCCCATGTCTTCCCCCGGGTGCGGGTGAGGAGGGCCTTTGTTGTTCGGGTGGCGGTGATCATTCTGCCACCCCTTGCCCGCGAGGCGTTGAGATGGTGAGTGGTTCCTGCTGGAGCCGCGCCCGGGCTGTCTCGTATGCAAGCGGGTCGATCTCGTATCCGAGGTACGATAGGTTGAGGAGCTTTGCCGCGAGGAGGGACGTTCCCGATCCGGCGTAAGGGTCGAGAACGAGATCCCCGGGTTGTGTGAGCCGTGAGAGTAAGTGCAACGGCTCTTGAATAGACTGTTCCCATTGATGGAACTGCTTTGCCCGGGCCCCGGAGACTACATCTAAGAAGATGGTTTCTACCGGCGTGATCGGGGGTTTCTGGTAGATGAGAATAGGTTTCCAGCCGCAGATTACCTTTCGGGCCCACACTACTGTTTTTGCACCGCTGTTGAGTTGTGCCACGGTCCAGAAGTAACTCAGGCCGGGGGCGTCCTCGAAGATGTGCATGATGCGGTTGAGGTAGAACTGCGGGCAGTACATGACGAGGAACCCGGAGGATTTGAGGATCCTGGGGGCGTGGCGTGCGAGAGTGCTGTACGCCTGCTCGTACGTCTTCCCGAGGTAGGGCGGATCGGTGAAGATGAGGTTAACTGAGTCATCGGGGAGCGTCGCCATGCCGGTGTCACAGTCTCCGAGGATTAGAGTGGAGTTCACTTACTCCACCCCCGGAAGCCGGCGCTGCCGAAAGTAGCGGCCTAGATCCAGCCGGGGCCGAAGTGTGCCGTCGGAGATCCCGATGTGATACGCCCGACTTACGGCAAGCGCTTCATCGGGGAAGGGGCCGCGGGAAAGAGTGTACTGCATCAGGCGCACCCCTCGTCTTGGACCACGATCACATGCCCGCACCGCAGGCACCGGTAGCGTTCATACGTCGCCCCGATGCCATCCTGCACGGTCCCGGTCCGGATGCTGTCCGCACCGCATCGGGGGCAGGCGGTGGTCTTCGCAGCATTTGGGGTCTCAGACAAATGCTGGTCCAGCCAGCCCGTCGGGCACTGCTTGAGTTTCCCGGGGCACTTGTTTCCGGCCGCTCTGCAGGTGCGGTGCGGCCGGCCGGCCCGATTCGTACCCTCGATGAGGTCAGGGCACCTGGCGACCCGGCAGGCAAAGGTATCCGGGACGCGCGGGCGAACCAATATATTCTCAGATTCCGATACAGATGTGGCGGCCCGGTTTTCCTGGTGCTTGCAGGCGTGGGAACACGCGGGGCTGCCGTTCAGGCATTTGTTTTTTGACATGCATTCTCACCTTTGATGAAAATTCGCTCGACGGAGCCTTTCGTTTCAGAGACCTCCTCTTCTGCGACATCTGAAGTGTCGATACCGAGAGCATCGAGCCCTCGAACAACGATGAGCCGCGCCGCCTCGGTGCGGGTGACCAACTTGTGGCTGACCTGTACCTCATCGATCGCGTCGAGCATCCACGTAGGGACTTTGAACCAAATGGAGTGCAGAAGGGCGGCTTTCTGGTTTTTATTTACCATTGTTTACCACAAATTAACAATGATATACAAACCCATATATGCCTACCGGTTTTACAACGTTTATCAACGATATATAATGGTAAATTTTGGTGATGGCAAATGGCAAAAAGGAATAAACAGACTGGAGTAAGGATGGATCCCGGCATGGTTGAGCAAATTGATCGACTTGCAGACGCACATCACCGAGACCGTAGCGGCGAGATTATCCATGCATGCGCGCTATACATCGCCGCGCACGAGCCCCCAAACACGCCCGAAGCATATTATGCTGTCCTTCAGGCGCTTGAAGAACTCCGGTCTAAAATGCTTGAAAACCTAGAGGGGAAGCAGATAAGTGCCCCATCGGGGATCACAGTGAAAGAGGGGTGGTTCAAACGATAATGCTCCCCGTTAGGGTGTCCCCGCGCCGCCGAATATGGATTGATGTTTCATTCCGCTATGAACGAGGTGATCCTATAATTATAAGACCCCTCAGATAAAACCTGGAGTCATGGTATTCCGGGAAATTGACGATGATCTCTGGGAGATTGTTCAGAACCACCTTCCCCCAACAAAGCCGCATATCGGTCGACCCCGGTGTGACCCCCGCGGGCTGATCAACGGCATCCTGTACGTCCTGACCACCGGATGCTCCTGGCTCGATGTACCGGTGAAATACGGTACCAAATCGACGGTTCACCGATATCACCTCGAACTCTGCGAGAAAGGCGTGTATCAGGCGATCTTCCTCGACCTTCTTCAGTCGGGATACGAGATCAAGAAAATCGATCTCTCACATTGTGCGACGGATACCAAGGATATCCCGGCGAAAAAAGGGGATCAACGGGATATGATGGCTATAAAAAGGTAAACGGGAACAAACTGAGCGCTCTGGTCGATCGGAACGGTCTTCCGCTTGTCTGCACAGTTTCCCCTGCGAACGTCCATGATTCCCGGCTCTACGAGCCAACTCTCGAAGCATTTGAGATTCCCAATACCCAGGATCATCCTGCGATCATCTCCGCAGATGCGGCCTACGATGCCCGCGAGATTCGTCAATACAACCGGAAACGAGGGATCAAGAGCAATATCTCGGTCAACCGGAGATCGCGGAGGCGACAGAGACGAGAAAGGCCGTTCTGGTTCGATCCGATACTTTACAAGAAGCGCAGTGCCATCGAACGGTTCTTCAGCTGGATTGAAGCGTTTAAGAAAATTGTCCCGCGATACGAACGATATGAGCACTCATTCCTAGGACTGATTCACCTGGCATGCAGCGTCATGATCGCGAGAGTATTGGGATGACCTC
>NZ_DANC01000029.1:0-15317 GCF_002499755.1 Methanoculleus sp. UBA291
GCAGCGGCCGCTGCGGCAAGCGGGAAGACCCTCCTTGTCCTCTCTGAAGAGAACGACCAGGTTGTCGACCGCCGTGATGATGCCCGGTCGTTCGGCGGGCTGAGAATTATGAGGCAGCGTCCGGTTCTCGTCGATGCAAAGGAGTACATCGAGGAGAATTACGGTATCCGGGTGGCATACGCGGCCAGCCTCGACGACCTGCTCGCCGACGTCCGTGTACCTGCTCCGGCCGAAACCGCCGCGGCCCTCTGATACCCTTCCAGGTTGTCCCGCGGCGGTGAAGAGTATTTATCATTCCCGGGCGACGTACCCGTACGTATGAAATCACAGAGACTTCTGATCATCGGGGTTATTATCGCCGTCGCCCTGATCGCTGTCCTCGCAGTCGTAGTGCTGACGGGCCTCTCCTCGCCGCCGCAGCCGCCCGGGCCCGATCCGACCTGGCCCGTCGCGACTCAAACGCCGACGTCCGCCCCGACCCCGACACCGGCGCCCGTCCCCGGGAACGGCACCTACGTCAACGCCACCTACGGTTATGCCGTCACCTGCCCGGAGGGGTGGTTCTACACCGAGTCCGGAGAGAGCGTATGGTTCTCCTCGCCGGACAAGCACGAAGAGGTCCGCGTGAACACGAACCCGCTCCAGAAGGACGCCGATCCGGAACAGGTCCTCGAATCCCTGAACGCGACGTATGCAGAGGACCTTCGCTCCGGGATTGATGCCGAATGGGTTTCCACGGAGAAGCTCACCCTTGACGGCGTCCCGGGGTATAAGTCGGTCTACTCCGTCCCCCTCCCCGTCCCCGAGGGGGACCGGTATGACTTCATCATCCGCTACGCCGTCAAAGACGACGTCATCTACTCGGTTATGCATACCGTATTCCCCCCAAAGTACGATATTTACAACATCGACGCGGCTCCGACGGCCGAATCGTTCCGTTTCCTTTAAAAATGAGTGAGGAGAGGCATAAACCCGGGTTGAGCGGTTGTCGGGGAGGTCCCCGTCACCTGTTCTCTTCCTGCAGGGCTCCGGAAGTGTCTTGAGGGAGAGTTGCTTCGGGAGAGATGTCGTAGTAGGGTTCGAGAAGCGGATCGTTTTCACGGTCGTGATACTGTTTCCCTCTACTCCGGGTCCTCATCCAGAGGCGGATCTGCTGGAGTAATGTCACGTGATTTGACTCCTTTCGTCCGCAGCGGGTGTATCCCCGCTGTGACCTATAGCCGTTCTGATTTCCCTGAGATAAAACCATTTTGATACGGCCTTTTGTCGAAAATCCCGAAAAAATCCGGTTTATTAAGAAAATGGGGTGATTACGTTCTCTCTTTTATGCCGGGTCAGCCCGGTCTCCTTACGTCCGCCGGAAGAGCCCGTCGAGTTTCCGTTTATCGAACGCCACCACCGTCGGCCTCCCGTGCGGGCACGTCCAGGGGGTCTTCGTCCGGGCGAGCTGTGCGAGGAGGCGCTTCTGCTGGTCGTGCGTGAGCCGGGCTCCCGCCTTCACCGCACCCCTGCAGGCGACGATGCGGGTGACCGCCTCTCGCCGGTCGGGGGCGGTGCGGGACTCGCCGGCGAGGATCTCGGCGACCGTCTCCCTGATCTCCCCCGGGTCTTCGAGTGCGCCGAGGGCGGCGGGCACCGCCCGGACAGCGAAGGTGTCCCGACCGAACTCCTCCACCGCGAACCTCTCGCCGGAAAGGATCGGCATCGCATCCCGGAGTGCGGCCGCTTCCTTCGGAGGGAGGGAGAGGACGACGGGCGTGATCAGTTCCTGCGATCCGGCCGCCGCATCGCGCTGCTCCACGACCTGGTCGTAGAGGACCCTCTCGTGGGCTGCATGCTGGTCGATGAGATAAAGGGTGCCGTCGCTCCCCTCCGCCACGATGTAGGTCGCGGCCACCTGCCCGACCGGTTCCATCGCGGGGAGGAGGTTCTCCGTGCCCTCTCCTTCCGTCCTGCGGAGTTGCCTGTCGGAGAGGGTGAGTCCCCGGTGCCCTGCCGTGTAGGAGACCGCGGGCTCGTCGATCACGGGGGCCGAAGCCGGCTCCGACGGTCCGAAATGCTGCTGCACCGGCTCGGCCGGCGTCTCGCGGGCGAGATCGTGTCCGGCGAGCGCCGTCTCCACGGCGGCCGCAATCGCTCCCGTGATCTCCCGCTCCCGGGAGAGACGGACCTCCCTTTTCGTCGGGTGGACGTTGACGTCGACGAGACCGGTGTCGATCGCGAGTTCGATGAACGCCACCGGGTAGCGGTCCTTCGGGAGGAGATTGCCGTAGCCCGCCCGCACAGCGGCTGCGATCTGCCGTGAGACGATGCTCCTTCCATTGATGCTGACAACAACCTGCGCGAGGCTCCCCCGGCTCTCCACCGGGCGGGAGACGTAGCCGCGGACAGCGAGGAAGGGGAGCCTGCCTTCGACCGGGATGAGCGTCCGGGCGAGATCCGCACCGTAAAGGCCGGTGACGGTGGCGAGGAGCCCGCCGGAGCGCTGGGTCGCCATCCGTTCCTTTCCGTTGTGCACCACCCTGAAGGCGACCTCTCCGTGCGCAAGGGCGAGGTTCTCCACGACGCCGTAAAGGTGGGCGAGTTCGGTGTTCTTGCTCTTTAAGAACTTCCGGCGGGCGGGGGTATTGTAGAAGAGGCGCTCAACGACGACCGTCGTCCCCTCCGGGGCCCCGACCTCGCTCTTCTCCACGACCTCGCCGCCCCTGACCCGCACCCGGGTGCCGGCGAGGGCCCCGGCTCCCCGGGGACGGGTGACCAGGGTCACCTCCGCGACGGCGGCAATGCTTGCAAGCGCCTCGCCCCGGAACCCCAGGGTGCGGATGGCGGAGAGGTCGGCGATGTCCCGGATCTTGCTCGTCGCGTGGGGGTGGAAGGCAAGTACCGCCTCCTCCTGCGTCATCCCCTCCCCGTCGTCGGTCACCCGGATCTTCGTGATCCCGGCCATATCCGAAGAGACATCGACGAGGATGCTCGTCGACCCTGCATCTATCGCGTTCTCCAGGAGTTCCTTCACCACCGATGCGGGCCGCTCCACGACCTCCCCGGCGGCGATCTGGTTCACGGTATCGGGGTCGAGGACCCGGATCTTCGTCATCGCTCACCGTCCTCTCCGTTTGCAAGTCTCTGGAGCCTGCAGAGGGTATTCAGCGCATCAACCGGCGTCATCTCGTTCGGGTTCAGGTTTTTGAGTTCCCTGACCGCGGGGTTCTCTTCGACGACTCCTTCGCCGGTGTCGACGAGGAGCATCTGGGTGTAGCGGGGGGCCCGCGGTCCGCCCGAGGGTTCCCGCGCCGCCTCTTCCTTCAGGATCGCCATCGCCCGGTCGGTTACCTTCTTCGGGATGCCGGCAAGGTGCGCCACGTGAACGCCGTAACTCTTGTCGGTTGCGCCGGGGATGATCTTACGGAGGAAAACAACCTCGTTTCCCGTATCCTTCACGGCAAAATGGAAGTTCTTCACCCGTTTGAGCGAGTCCTCAAGGTCGATCAGGTCGTGGAAATGGGTTGCAAAGAGCGTCCGCGGCCCGACAACCGCTTTTCCGTGCAGGAACTCCACCACCGCACGGGCGATTGCGCACCCGTCGAGCGTACTCGTCCCCCGCCCGATCTCGTCGAGGATGACGAGGCTCTGCGGCGTCGCGTTGTTTAGGATGTTTGCGAGTTCCAGCATCTCGACCATGAACGTGGACTGCCCCGAAGCAAGGTCGTCGAACGCCCCCACCCGGGTAAAGACCCGGTCCACAAGCCCGACGGTGGCGTGGCGTGCCGGGACGAAACTCCCCATCTGAGCCATGATGCAGCAGAGCGCCACCGCCCGCATGTAGGTGGACTTGCCCGCCATGTTCGCCCCGGTGATGATCATGATCTGGTCGTCGGAGGCGTCAAGGTCCGTGTCGTTCGGGACGAACGGCACCGGGAGGTGCCGCTCCACCACCGGGTGGCGGCCGTCCCGGATGATTATCCGGCCGCTCTCTTCGATCACCGGCCGGGAGTAGCCGTACCGGGCGGCGTTCTCGGCGAGTGCGGCGTAGACGTCGAGCAGTCCCACCGCCCGTGCGGTCGCCTGGAGACCCGGGACGTCCTCCGCGAGCGTCCGGATGAGTTCGGCGTAGATCTCCGCTTCGAGGGCGGTAAGGCGCTCCTCCGCGGTCGCGATCAGCGCTTCCTTCTCCCGGAGGTCGGGTATCGTGTAGCGCTCGCCGTTCGCGGTCGTCTGCCGGCGCTCGTACTCCGGCGGCACCAGGTGCAGGTTCGGTTTCGTCACCTCGATGTAGTAGCCGAAGACCCGGTTGTAGCCGACCTTGAGTGACTTAATTCCGGTCCTCTCCCGCTCCTGCTGCTGGAACTCCGCTATCCAGTCTTTCCCGGTCGTCGCGAGGTGCCGGAGTTCGTCGAGTTTCGCATTGAACCCCTCCCGGATCATCCCGCCGGACTTCGCAAGCGCCGGGGGGTCGTCCACGATAGCCCGGTCGACGAGGTCCGTCACGCGGGTATGGTCGCTCATAGCGTCAAGGGCTTCGCGGATGAGGGCCGGGGCGTCGCCGGAAAAGAGCGCTTTAACGTCCGGAATCGCGCGAAGCGAATCGCGGAGCGTCGAAAGGTCCCCGGGGCCGGCATTCCCGTAGGCGATCCTCCCTGCAATTCGTTCGATATCGGCAAAGTCGCCGAGGGCTGCGCGAAGCGCCTGCCGGTCGAGGGCATGGTCGACAAACCACTCCACGGCGTCGAGACGCTCCTCGATGGCGGCCTTCCTGACCAGGGGGCCGATCAGGAACGACCGCATCGTCCGGCTCCCCATCGAGGTCTCCGTGACGTCGAGCGCGGCAAGAAGCGTGTTCCCGTCGCCTTCTCCCCGGATGCCCGTCGTGATCTCAAGGTTCCGAAGCGTGATCGCATCGAGCACCATGTTCTCCGACGGGACCCTGGTCGCGAGTCCCGTGATGTGGGCGAGGGGCGATTGCTGGGTTTCCTGGGCGTAGCGGAGAGCCGCCCCGGCCGCGGCGATTGCTCCCGCCATGTCGGCGCACCCGTAGCCGTCGAGCGTCGCGGTTCCGAACTGCCCGCAGAGACACTCAAATGCTGCACCGGGATCGAAAGAGTCGTCGCGGTAGCGGCTCACCGTCACCCCGAGGTTTTCGAGCCGGGCGGGAAGCGCGCCTGCAAGGCTCTCGGGGACGATTGCCTCCGACGGGCGGTATCTCACCACCTCCGAGACGATATCGGCGCAGTCATGCGCGCCGCTCCCGGCGGAGACGAAGAACTCACCGGTGGAGACGTCCAGGAACGCGAGGCCGAAGGTCTCCTTCCGGTCGGGGGCTATCGCCATCAGGTAATGGGCTCCCGCAGAGCCGAGCATCGAGGAGTCGATCAGGGTTCCCGGGGTGATCACCCTCGTGACATCCCGCTTCACCACGCCTTTTGCGGTCTTCGGGTCCTCGATCTGGTCGCAGATCACCACCTTGTAGCCCTTGCCTACCAGGCGGGCGATGTAGCCGTCGGCGGCGTGGTGGGGTACTCCCGCAAGCGGCATCCGGTCGCCGTTCTTATCCCTTCCCCGGGCGGTCAGGGTGATATCGAGTTCCCGGGCCACCACGCCGGCGTCCTCACCGAACGTCTCGTAAAAGTCCCCCATCCGGAAGAAGAGAATGGCATCGGGGTACCGGGCCTTCACTGAGTAATACTGCCGCATTGCCGGGGTCGGTCCGTCGGTCATCACTTCTCTTTATACAGTCCACACAGAGCAACATAAGAGTAACTCCCCCGGAATTTCGCCGGATACGGTCGCGGTTCGATGCCCGGACAGGGCGGGCCCTGCCAAACTACATACGTCTGGAGCGCACACAAATAACGCGAAAGTATTATGGCGGCGACGATCGCAGAGAAGATATTCTCAATGAAATGCGGCCGGACCGTCCGCGCAGGTGACGTCGTGATGGCGCCGGTGGATGCGGCGATGATCCACGACATCACCGGTCCGCTGGCGGTCCGCGTCTTTGGCGAGATGGGTGGAAAGCGCGTTTATGATCCGGATCGGATCATCATGCTCTTCGATCACCAGGTGCCCGCCGATTCGATACCGGCCGCCGAGAACCATGTCTTCATGAGGCGGTTTGCAGAGGAGCAGGGGATCCGCAACTACGACCTTCTCGAGGGCGTCTGCCACCAGGTTGTTATGGAGAAAGGGCGGGCGGCGCCCGGCGAGATCATCGTCGGGACCGACTCCCACACCTGCACCTACGGTGCGGCGGGTGCGTTTGCGACCGGCATCGGTTCGACCGATATGGGGTTCGTGCTGAAGTTCGGTGCGCTCTACTTCCGGGTGCCCGAGAGCATCCTTCTTGAGATCGACGGGGCCTTCGGCCGGAGAGTCGGTCCAAAAGACCTGATCCTCTCGCTCGTCGGCGACATCGGCGCCGACGGTGCGACCTATACGGCGCTTGAGTTCACCGGCGGGGCCATGCACGATATGGACATGGCGGGCCGGATGACCTGTGCGAACATGGCGATCGAGATGGGGGCAAAGGCGGGAATCGTCCGGCCCGACGAGACTACCCGGGACTACGTCGCCGCCCGCCGCGGGGTCGAACCGCTCGATCTTGCCGGCGACGCAGACGCAGACTACCGGGAGCGCAGGCACTACGACGTCACCGACCTTTCTCCGCAGGTCGCCGTCCCCCATAACGTGGACAACGTCGTGGACGTCGCCGACGTCGCGGGGACGAAGGTCGACCAGGTCTTCATCGGCTCCTGCACCAATGGGCGCTACGAGGACCTTGCGGAGGCCGCCGGGGTGCTCGGGACCGCCGACCGCTTTGCAGACGGCGTCCGGGTGATCGTCATCCCGGCCTCACGCACCGAGTACCTCAAGGCCCTCCGGGCCGGCCTCGTCGAGCGGTTCGTCGAGGCGGGAGCCCTCGTCGAGGCCCCCTGCTGCGGCCCCTGCATGGGCGGGGCGTTCGGGCTCCTCGCCCCCGGCGAGGTCTCGCTCTCCACGTCGAACCGGAACTTCCGGGGCAGGCAGGGAAGCACGCAGGCGTCGGTCTATCTTGCCTCGCCGGCGACGGCTGCGGCAAGCGCCCTCTACGGCGAGATCACCGACCCGAGGGAGGTGTAAAACATGCGGGTATGGAAGTTCGGCGACGATATCGATACGGACGCGATCATCCCGGGCAGATTCCTGACGATCTACGACCCGGCGGAGCTTGCGAAGCACGCGTTTGAGGGAACGAGGAACGAGTTTGCTAGAGATGTGCGGGAGGGCGATGTCGTCGTCGGCGGAACCAACTTCGGGTGCGGCTCCTCGCGAGAACATGCGCCGCTTGCGCTCCTCGGGGCCGGGGTCCGGGTCGTGGTCGCAAAGTCCTTTGCCCGGATCTTCTACCGGAACGCCGTCAATACGGGGCTCCTGCCCCTGGTCTGCCCTGAGACCGACGCGATCCGGGACGGCGACACCGTATCGGTGGACCTCGCCGGGGGTTTCATCGAGGCGAACGGGCAGCGGCTCCCCGTCGAGCCGGTGCCCGGGTTCCTGAAAGAGATCGTCGAGGCCGGGGGCCTCGTGGCTTACGCAAAAAATCTGGATAAGGTGGAGATATGCAACATCGAGTAGCGGCAATCGGCGGAGACGGGATCGGTCCCGAGATCGTGGCGGCGGGTAAAGAGGTCCTCGACGCCGCGGGAGAGCGGTTCGGGTTCGACATAGCGTGGACCGACTTCGACATCGGCGCGGAGCGCTACCTCGCGACCGGGGAACTCCTCACGGAAGAGGACATCCGGGACCTCTCGAAGTTCAAGGCGATCTACTTCGGGGCCATCGGCGATCCCCGGGTGAAGCCCGGAGTCCTCGAGAAGGGCATCCTGCTTGCGATCCGGTTTCACTTCGACCAGTTCATCAACCTCCGGCCGGTCAAACTCCTCGATGGCGTCTGGACACCGCTCGCGAACAAGAAGCCGGAGGACATCGACTTTGTGGTGGTCCGGGAGAATACCGAGGACTTCTACGTCGGCATCGGCTCGCGGTTCGCCGGTACGCACGAGAAGAAGACCCTCGAGGTCGTCCGCGACCTCTATAACGTCAGGTTCGGACTGGACGTCGAGACCGACGCCGACGAACTCGCCTACCAGATCGGCGTCGTCACCCGGCCGGGCGCAGAGCGGGCGATCCGCTACGCCTTCGACCTCGCCGAAAGGAGAGATAAGAAGGTCACCTCGGTCGACAAGGCAAACGTCCTCTCCGACGTCTACGGCCTCTGGCGGGATGTTTTCAACGAAGTCGCCGCCGGATATCCCGACGTCGCGACGGAGTTCAACTTCGTCGACGCCGTCACGATGTGGTTCGTCAAGAACCCCGAGTGGTTCGACGTCGTCGTCACGCCGAACATGTTCGGCGACATCATCACCGACCTCGGGGCCATGATTCAGGGCGGGCTCGGGCTCGCTCCCGGCGGGAACATCAACCCGAACGGCACCTCGATGTTCGAGCCGATCCACGGCTCCGCGCCGAAGTACCGCGGATGCGACGTTGCAAACCCGCTCGCCACCGTCTGGGCCGGTTCACTGCTTCTCGACCACATCGGCGAGCACGAGGCGGCGGCAGCGGTCCTTCGGACTATCGAGAGAAGCATCCTCGACGGGTTCGTGACCCGGGATATGGGCGGTGCGAAGAAGACGAGCGAGGTCGGGCGTTACCTTGCATCGCTTGTCCGGACGGTGTAAGGCGGCCGCCCCCATTTCCCGTCTTTTTATATCCCCGCACCGCCATGATCTTCTAGACCGATGCAAAATAACCAGCATACGCCATGTGAAAACCCGCTCTGGCCCTGCGCGATGACCGGGGCGGTCGCCTGCCTCGCCGGGTTCGAAGATCTGGCCGTCATCGTTCACGGTTCGAGCGGGTGCTACTTCTACCCCGCATCGCTTGTCGGGGTTCCCATCCACGGGACGTTCCTCGTCGAGAACGAGGTCATCTTCGGCGCCGAATCGCGCCTCGCGGAGGTGATCCGGGAACTCGAAGGCCGGTACTCCCGGATAGCCGTGGTCAACACCTGCGTGCCCGCCGTCATGGGCGAGGACCTCAGTGCGCTCGCTCGTGACGGCCAGGTCCTCATCGTCGACAGCCCGGGGTTCCTCGGGGACTTCGAGGCCGGCTACCGTCGGGCGCTCGCCGAGATCGCGCCGGAGGTGGACCCCGACGGGCGCGGCGTCAACATCGACGGCATCTGCCGCACCGACCCCTTCTGCCGGGGGAACGCCATCGAGGCGCGGCGTCTGCTCAATCTCGCCGGCGCCACCGTCTCTACCACTTTTTGCCTGGACCGCTACGCCGCGGCTCATCGTGCGGCACCCTTCACGGTCGGCACGAACCCGGACCTTTCAAGCGGCGTCGGGACCGCTTGCGGCTCGCTTCTTGGCCTCGATGCCGTCGGTGAGACCTTCGGGCGGCTGCAGGCCTCGGTCGACGGCGTCGATTCCCGGCCGGTCGACGAGGAGATCGCGTGGGCCGACGCCCTGATCCGAAAAGCCTGCGAGAAGTACCTCAGGAGGTTCGATCCTCCCCGGGTGGTGATCGCCGCCGGGCACGCGTATGCCGCCTTTGCGCGAGACCTCCTCGACCGGTATCTCGGGGTGGATATCGCCTGCATCGCCGCCCGAAACGATCCGGACGCGGAGAGCGGTGCCGTCACGTATACGATGGACTTCTCAACCATCCAGGAGATGATCCGGGATGCCGAACCGGACCTGATCCTCGGCTCCTCCTACGAGCAGGCAATCGCTCCCCGCGCCGCCTTTGTCGGGCTGACGCCGCCGCTCCGGGGCAGGGTCCTCCTCTCTTCCCGTGCGGTTGCCGGGATCGAAGGAGCGCTTCACCTGATGGATGAGGTGCTCAACGCCTGTATCAACCGAAATCGGCGTCCGGGGAGCGAACGCACGGACCTCGCCTGAGAAAAGCGTTAATACTCCCGGTGCGAGAGCATTCATGTGGAGGAACAGAGATTCGATGCCGCTTGTGAAGATCGAGATCAGGTACGGGAAGCCCGCTGAATATCGGCAATTGCTCATCAAGAGCCTTCATGACGCTTTTGTGGACGCACTGCAGACCCCGGAGGCCGCCCTCTGGATCCGGCTCTGCGAACGTAAACCTGAGAACTTCCCGCTGCCTCCCGGACGGTCCGACGACGCGGTCCTCGTCGAGGTCTCGCTCATGCCGGGGCGCAGCAAAGAGAAGAAAGAGGCGCTCTACCGGGCGATTGTAAGTCGCCTCGCCCGTGATGTCGGTGTCCGCCCCGAAGACGTCTATATCGTCCTCTACGAACCGCCCGTCGAGAACTGGGTCGAGCACGGCGAAGCATTCGCGTCCTCCCGTTGAGCGCGGGGCAACTGCACCCGGCCATAAGGTATTTATGACCCGGTGCATACCGGGGTGCCGGCCTGTTCCTCTGGACAGGTGAGTATGAGGGAGGTAACGGCATGACATCACACGGCGGGGGACCCCCCCACGGGATGCTCCTTGAGAAGATGTTCGATCTTCTTGACGAGGACCAGGTGCGGCAACTGACGATCCGGATGATCGAGTCTCGCATCAAGATGAAAAGACAGTGGATCGAGATGATGGAGTACAAGATCGAGACGTATAAGATTATTCGCGATATGCTTGAGAAGGGCGGGAAGAGGTAAGCCTGCCCCTCTCTATCGTATGCTCCGGTGCGTGAGGTCCGGGGCTGCAGCCTTTTTTTAATAGACCGTTTTTGAAGGGAGCGGACCTGCCGCCCGGAAGATTTAATCCGTCCCGACCGAGATTATGTGGATATCATGCCCCTTGTCCCGCTTCGCATCGGAGAGGCGTTCAGACCGGTGCCGCCGTTCCGGTCGTACCTCTACGCATCCCTGGTCCTGGCCGTCGCCCTGTTCGTCCTGCCCTGGCTGGTCCCCGTTGCCCTCTTCAGCCCGTGGCCGGTCACGCTCGCCGTCACGATACCTGTCCTTGCCTTCGTTGCCTTCGTCGCCTACTGGATACCCCTCTACTGCGAGAGCATCGCCTACCGCCTCACCGTCACCGAAGTGACCTGGCAGCGTGGGGTCTGGTTCCGGCAGACGGGGATCGTGCCCTACAACCGGATCACAAACGTCGATATCGTCCAGGGCCCCCTGATGCGGCTCTTCTCCTTCTCAGCGCTCCGGGTGCAGACCGCCGGCTACTCGGCCCAGGCCCGGGCGGAGATCGTCCTCAACGGGATCGAGGACCCAAAAGACCTCCAGGAGAAGATCATGAGTTTCGTGCGGGGGACCGGCCCTGTCGCGACTGGGGCCGGGCCGGAAGAGTTGCCGGCCGCGGATGCGACGGTGGAGGAACTGCGGGCGATCCGGGCGTTGCTGGAACGGCTGCTCGAAAAATAACCTCATTCCCCCGGAAAAAGAGACTACCTCCCGGCGGCCGCTTCCCGCTTGACGACCAGGACCGGTTGATGGGCGTTCTTGATCACGTACTCCGAGACCGTCCCGAGCAGGCGGTCGCGGAGGTTCGACCGGCCGTGAGAACCGATGACGATGAGCGAGACCCCATCCGCATCGGCCGCGGCCACGATCTCCGCCCCCGGCGTGCCGATGGGCGTCCGGACGGTCACCTCCAGCCCCTGCTTCTCGAGCACCCGGCGAATGTCGATGATCCGGTGCTGGATCTCTTCCCGCTGCTGCCGCTGGACCTCGGTCTCTCGGTCGGGCACGGTCCCGAGGAACCCCTGCCCGCCCGCGGCGATCAGGGTGATCTCTCTTGGGTCGAGGACGTGGACGAGGACCACCTCGCGGGTTCCCGCCTCCTGAAGCGCGGGGATATAGTCCAGCACCTTCAGGGAAGGTTTGGAAAAGTCTGTTGGAAACAGAATGCGTTCGAACATGCACTGCTACTCTCCGATGGTTTGTATCTGTCCCACTGAATATTTAAAGGCACTGTGCGGAATCTGTCAGGTGAGCGGGGCGATGAAATCGCCGTAATGTGATACCATATACCGTAGCGACCCGTCAATTCCGGAAAACCTGCTGCAGCGTCCGGTTCGGATCCGGGTATCACCCCTTTTCCGTCATCCGGCGGCGTTCCCGTATGTGAAGAGGGCTTGCTTTCTCGACGCTCTCCTGGTATTTGCCCTCCTACCCGGCGGGAGATTTATTGCGGCCGGGTTCTTTCCCCTTCTCTTCCTGACTGCCTTCCTCTCCGGCCTGGCGATGCCGAGGGTGCCGGTTGCAGCGGCCAGTATCGGCATGGTCCCGAAGATGCGTCTGTCTTCTCCTGATCCGGTGCCCCCCGGTCCCGCTCGACCTGCCGGCCGCACTAGTTACATCGGCCTTAACCCGATTCTGGCGGTGGAAAAGGCGCTTGATGTGATGGGCGGTATCGCGGGAGCACCCGGCAATCGTTGTCTCCGGTATCCCGTGCTGTCTGGTATGTCGCCGACGGGGCGTTATCGAGTCGGAGATTTGGTCGAAGAACCGCTGATCCGCTCCACTGTGCGGGCTGCATCGGAGTGGTGCCTCTAGTATTGTGATCCCCTCCGGGTTTGCACGGTTTGAGACGGCGAACCAGCGGGTCATAGAGTTCTTGCAGGTACGGGAAGAAGAAAGTTGTATTCTGAAAGTACCTGATCCGGGCGCACACAAATCAATAAATAGAAATAAACGGGCATCAATAGTTTGTTGTCGATATCAAAATGACAAAAGTGTGTAATCATTCTCGACAGTATAACTACGTTGAGTCTTGGCTCCGGCCGGTAATGACGGCATGCAATCTCCGACAAAGGTCTGTGGTCTCCTGCCAGCATCAGGTTTTTGTTAGGCGCACGGCCTTTGAACACGAAGTCCGGCAGCTCGTAATGCTCCATTCGCAGTGGAAACGGTGACCTGATGTACTCTATCTATACGAATTCTGGACACGGGAAACCCCTCAAAGACCTCTTGAGCGCAAAGGTCACGGGTATGTCCTCCTACTATCTGAAACCGAAGGACGGCGACTCTACCGTCGAGATTCGGGTGATCAACCTCGGCGATATCGCCGACGGCACAATCAACACCGAGGCGGTCAGGATCATGCGGGTTAAGAATACCAGAAAGCTGGAAACCGATATCGTTCAAGAGGGCGATGTCGTTCTCACCCTCCGGGGCCCGCCTTTTCGTGCCGCGGTCGCAGACGGCAGTATTGCCGGCGCGGCAGTCAGTGCAAACCTTGTAGGGCTGCGGTGTTCGGATCGGCTAAGACCGGATCTCCTCGCAGCCTGGTTAAACTGCTCCGCAGGTCAACGCGCCCTTACTGCACGGGCCGGTGGGTCTACTCTGATGGGGCTCTCTCTTCGGGAGTTGTTGCAGGTCGAGGTCCCGGTCCCCCCTATGGCACAGCAAGAACTTCTGAGCAGGTATCTCGCGCTGGCAGCTGAATATTCGAGGATTCTCAAAAAAGAGCAGAGACTCCAGGATTCTACTGTTAATGCAATGATGAACTCCCTCTGAGGTGATGAAGGTGGCGACGATCACATTCGAAGAAATGAAGAAGATGACCTGGGAAGCGGCTGATATCCTCCGTGGGTCCATCAGTTCGACCGATTACAAGGATTATATCCTGGGGATGCTCTTTCTGAAGCGCCTCTCGGATGTGTTTGAAGAGGAGGCGGAGCGGATCGAGCAGGAGACAG
Organism: Methanoculleus sp. UBA291; assembly: GCF_002499755.1. Taxonomy (NCBI): domain Archaea; kingdom Methanobacteriati; phylum Methanobacteriota; class Methanomicrobia; order Methanomicrobiales; family Methanomicrobiaceae; genus Methanoculleus; species Methanoculleus sp. UBA291. Next base: position 13,676 of record NZ_DANC01000029.1, read on the forward strand.
GGGATCACGATCTTGCCTGGAACGATCCCGATGAACATCAGTATTACCTTCCTCGGGGGTGCCTGTGGAAGGATATCCAGAAGCTCACTGTAGAGATCGGCGACAGGTTGAACACGATCACGCAAAAGATCGAAGACCAGAATCCGGTGATGGGAAAAGTCCTCGGGAACATTGATTTTAACTCGTATAAACTTGGGGAGACCAAGCAACGAGACACGAACCTTTCCGCGCTTATCCGGAACTTCTCTACAATCCCGATGAGGAATGCCGACCTGGAAAGTCCGGATATGCTCGGGGACGTGTATATGTACCTCATAGAGCGGTTTGCCGACGATGCCGGAAAGAAGGGGGGAGAATTCTTCACACCCCATCAGGTCGCCGCTCTGCTGGCCAGGCTCCTCGATCCGAAGGAAGGGATGCGCATTCACGACCCCTGTTGCGGCTCGGGCGGCGCGGTAATTCAGTGTGCGAGGCTCGTGAAGGAGGAAGGGGGCGATCCGGCAAATCTCACCCTGACCGGGCAGGAGAAGAACATCGGGACCTGGGGCCTCTGCAAGATGAACATGCTCCTCCACGGCTACATCGACGCCGATATCAGGGCAGGGGATACGATCCGGGAACCGCAGTTCCTGCTTGACAGCCACCTCATGCAGTTCGACCGGATAATCAGTAATCCACCCTTCTCGCTCGACAAGTGGGGCCAGGAGACGGCAAAGGCTGATCCGTATGGCCGGTTCGGCTACGGACTGCCGCCGGCGACGAAAGGGGACTGGGCCTTCGTGCTCCACATGATCAACGTCCTCAATGAGACCGGGAAACTCGCGGTCATCGTGCCGCACGGCGTGCTCTTCCGGGGCGGTGCCGAGGGGAAGATCCGGACGAACGTCCTCAAGGACGATCTGGTGGAGGCGGTGATCGGGCTTGCACCGAACCTCTTCTTCGGTACATCGATCCCGGCCGCGGTCCTGGTCGTCAACAAGGACAAACCCACCGAACGGAAGGGGAAAGTCCTCTTCATCGAGGCCTCGGCGGAGTTCCAGGAGGGGAAGAACCAGAACTGCTTGCGAAAGATGGATATCGAGAAGATCGTGACGGCCTACCGGGAGTATCGGGACGTGGAGAAGTTCTGCCGGGTCGTTCCGATGGAGGAGATCGAGGAGAACGATTACAGCTTAAATATTACCCGCTACGTGGACACGACGCCCGAGGAGGAGGTCGTGGATGTGGCGGCGGTGGCGCGGGAACTGCACGACCTGCGGGAACGCCGGGCGGTTATCGAGGCAGAGATGGACTGGTACCTGGAGGAACTGGGCTACACGGGGGGGTCGAAGTGAGCGTGGGGGTGCCGGGGCCGGTTGGCCGCACCGTTGCCGGGGAACTCGACCGTCGGACAATTATCCGGGAGTTCCGGATGGTTCGGTGCGGAGGCATTCTATGAAGCCCGAGATCGTGCACCGGCTTCACCGGCATTTCGAGGACTATGTCCGTGATGCGGGCGGGGTCGAGTTCTGGTATGCCCGGGACCTTCAGACGTTGCTTGGCTACAAGGAGTGGCGTAATTTCATGAAAGTCATTGATAAGGCCAAAGAATCCTGTCAAACGACAAAACATGAGGTTTCAGACCATTTTGTTGACGTCAACA
>NZ_DANC01000029.1:15484-158440 GCF_002499755.1 Methanoculleus sp. UBA291
TGTTGACGTCAACAAAATGGTCTCCCTTGGGTCTGGGTCGGAACGGGAGATCCCTGATATCATGCTGACCAGGTATGCCTGTTACCTCATCGCTCAGAACGGGGATCCCAGGAAAGAGGAGATCGCGTTTGCCCAGAGTTACTTCGCCGTGCAGACGCGCAAGCAGGAGATCATCGAGGAGCACATCCTCCTCACCGAACGCCTGAGGGCACGGGAGCGGCTGCGGGAGTCCGAGTCCGAACTGTCGCGGAATATTTACGAGCGAGGCGTGGATGAGCCCGGGTTCGGGCGGATCCGCAGCAGAGGCGACATGGCGCTTTTCGGCGGGTATACCACCCAGGCGATGAAGGAGCGCTTAGGGGCGCCGCAAAACCGCCCTCTTGCCGATTTCCTCCCGACGGTGACGATCACGGCGAAGAACCTCGCCACCGAGATCACGAACTTTAACGTGACTAAAGAGGATCTCCAGGGTGAGCGTGCGATCACGGACGAACACGTTCAGAACAACACCGACGTCAGGGACCTCCTCGTGCGGCGCGGGATCAAGCCCGAGTCTCTCCCTCCGGAGGAGGATCTGAAGAAACTCGAACGACGGGTGAGGTCGCAGGAGAAGAGGATCGCCGGCGCTGCCGGGCGGCTGGCGAACTCGGAGGCGGGCGACGGTGAACGCTGATAGGGTTGTCCCGGTTGCATACGCGATGCACGCCTCCCCGAAGCGCTACGCCCTGCTTATCGGGGCGGGGATCTCGGTCGCCGCAGGCCTCCCGACGGCAAGCGACGTCTCCGGGAATATGATCCTTGCCGTCGCCAGAGGACGGGGCGAGAAGGTGGAGAGGGGAGAGAAGAACGAGGTCTGCCTTGCGTGGTTTGAGGAGACGTTTGGGGAGCCTGCAACATTCCAGCGCCTTATGAAGGAGCTTGGGATCTCAGAAGGGAACCGAAAGGACGGGTTGAAGAAGTTCATCTCTCGGACCGACGAGAACGGCGATCCCATCCCCGGAGCCCCCACCGCAGCCCACCGCGCCGTTGTCAGGCTGGTGAAGTCCGGGACGGTCTCGCTCGTCATCACCACGAATTTCGACACGCTCATGGAAGAAGCGCTGAAGGCGGAGTTTGTTCCTTACGAGGTCATCACCGAGGAGTCGGACGTCCGGCAGATGTCGGTATTCCCGGACAGGTGCCGGGTTCTTAAGGTCAACGGGGATTTCGAGCGGGGGACGCTCAGGATCACGCCCGAGGACCTCAAGCATTACCCCCCGGCAATGGAGGACTACCTGAAGCGGATCTTCGGGGAGTACGGCCTTGTTGTCTGCGGCTGGTCCGGGGAGTTCGACACGCACCTTATCCAGATCCTCTGCGCCGAAGAGATCCCCCGCCGATACCCGATCTTCTGGTGCCGGAGAAACGGGGAGCCCGTTCCCCGTGAGGTGTGCAGGGCACTCATGCCGAACGGGATCGCTATCGACGATGCCGATGATTTCTTCACCGCCCTTGAAACGGTGGTTGAGAGGTTTTCGCGGTTTGAACCGAGAACGACCCTCACCGCCGCTGCGGCGGTGAGGAAAGTCAAAGATGCTCTCAGACAGACCAAACCAGAACTTGTCCTTCCCGATCTCATCAATGAAGAAACGGATCGGGTGCTTGCATTCCTCGCCGACAAAAGCCGATATCAGGCCGACGTCATTGACAGCAAAGGGTTTTTCACGGCGCTGCTCAGGGAACTCGAAGACACCGCGGTCCCCTTGGCAGCGATGGTCGCCACGGTGGCGCAATACGATGACGAAATTTTTGCGGATCTCATCACCGATACGATCGAGCGGTTGATCAACGTGCCACCTGTCACCCCCGTTTTCTCAGAGATCCAAAACAGGGGGCAAGTGACGATGAACGATTGTCTTGAGCGGCTGCTCCGGTTGCGGTACTCTCCGGCCCTTCTTGTGATCTACGCTTCGGGTATCGCTGCCGTTCGTACCGAACATTTTAACACCCTGGAGGCGATTGTCCGGAGGCCGATGAAATCCCGGTACAATGGTGTATTACGGGAAAAGATACTGTATCATGCGTACGTAAATATCTGGGATGTTATCGGGGTGTGTCACGAATGGGTCGCTGATCTCGCGCACAGGCGGTTCGGGGAAGAAACAAGGTATCAGGACTATCCGTACCTAACCATATATGAGTTCATGAAGGTCTTGATCCCGAACCAATACACCTTCTTTGAATCGCTTGATGTCTTTGAGTATATCTTCGGGCTTGCGTATCTCGCAGGGATCGAAGGAGACGTAGATGAGGGGGCACTCCTTCGTTCAAGTGTACCTGGGCCCTTGCGGTCCCGGAATCTGTACCTCTGCCGCCGTTATACGGGCCTCGATTCCACTCGACCATTCCTCTCCCTCCCCGCCCATGTCGTCAACTACCTTGCAGATCACAAGCAGATGGTTAGATATTCGACTTTTTTCGGCGGGAATTATCCTGTTTTAGAGGCAGCAAGCCGAAAATATGCAATAGGGTTCGGGATCAAGGTACCTGATGTTGGAGGGCCCGTAATTGCTGCGAGAGCAAGCCGGAGACCTGGAACATGATTCTAGGGGAGATTATGCATATGTTCAGCATTCCCAAAGGTTACAAAATGACAAGGGTGGGGATTATCCCGGAGGATTGGAGGGTAGAACTCATCTCTAACCTCTCTCAAAAGATAAATGGGATCAATCCGACAAACAATCCGGACCAGACATTTAGGTACATCGATGTGTCTTGCATATCCCGAGATACGTTAAAAATTACAAATTACTTGGAATATAATGGTAAAAATGCGCCAAGCAGAGCGAGGAAACTGATAGAAAATGGAGATATCCTTTTCTCGACAATAAGGCCGTACCTGAAGCAGTTGGCGAGAGTCCCAGCCACTTTAGACGGAGAAGTCTGCTCAACTGCTTTTTGTATCATAAGGTGCGACGCAAAAAGAGTGGATCCAGAATATATATTTCAATCAGTTACAAGAGATGAATTTATCTCTAATGTTTCATCACTTCAAAATGGGTCAAATTATCCTGCTGTGACCGACAAGGATATTTTTTCTCAATATATTCCTCTCCCTTCTCTCCCCGAGCAGCATCGTATCGCCGCCGTCCTCTCCACCGTCGACGCCGCCATCGCCGCCACCGACGAGGTCATCGCAAAGACTGAAGAGCTGAAGCGGGGCCTCATGCAGGACCTCCTCACGAAGGGTATCGACGAGGAAGGGAGGGTACGGTCAGAGGGGACAGACATATTTTGCGAAAAGACGATTAATTCGACGACGTTTAAGTTCCCAGAACCCTGGGAGTTTAAAGCTATGGGCGATGTAATCACTCTTAAAAGAGGCTATGATCTTCCTTCGGATGAAAGACTTGCTGGAAACGTCCCTGTTATCTCCTCTTCCGGTATATCGGGCTATCATCAGGAAGCAAAAGTTTGCGGGCCCGGCGTTGTGACGGGGCGCTATGGAACTCTTGGAGAGGTTTTCTTCATTGAAAGAGATTTCTGGCCTCTTAATACGACGTTATATGTTTGTAATTTCAAAGGTAATGACCCCAAATTTATCAGTTACTTTTTGAGACTACATCTGGCAGCATACCAGAGTGATGCGTTATCAATTCCCGGAATAAATCGAAATTTTGTGCACAAATTACTCTGTGCCGTCCCTCCTCTCCCCGAACAGCACCGCATCGCCGCGATCCTCTCCGCCGTCGACCGCGACCGCCTCCAGACCCTCAAAAAGGGCCTGATGCAGGATCTCCTCACCGGGCGGGTGCGGGTGCCCCCGAATGGCGCTGGCGGGACAGCCTGCCCCGGTCCCGAACGCGTGACTGCGTGCGATCTTCCCCCGGGGCACACTCCATGACCCGCGACCCCAGAGAACTGACGGAGGTCGAAGACCCTGCCGTCGAGGTCCTCACCCGTCACCTCGGCTGGACCGAACGCACCGTCCGGGAGGCCGACACCCTCCGCCCTTCCCGCAAGGAGCCGGTCCTCACCGTCCTCCTTAGAGAGAAGATCCGGGACCTCAACCTCTGGATCTCGGAGGAGAACATCGACCGGGTCGTCTACCAGATCACCAACATCCCGGCCGCCTCCGTCCTCGGAGCCAACGAAAAGGTCCATGCCATGCTCGACCTCGGCACCACCGTCCAGCAGGACCTCGGCGACGGCTGGGGCGAGCGGAGCCGGACCGTCCGGCTCATTGACTATGAGAAGATCGAGAACAACGACTTTTCCGCCGTCAGGCAGTACCCCGTCGAGCACTACACCGAATGCATCCCCGACATCGTCCTGTTCACGAACGGTATTCCCATCGGCGTCATCGAGTGCAAGAGCCCTTACCTTACCAGGGCAATGGCTGAGGCCCTCAGGCAGCTCAACCGCTATCAGGAGATCGATTCCGGGTTCAGAAATCAGGGTTGTCCGAAGCTCTTCAGAACCGCCCAGGTTCTCATCGCCACACACGGCACCGTCGCCAGATTCGGGACCAACTATACCCCCCTGCGCCACTGGTCGGAGTGGAAGGATCCCTGGCCGTTGACCCTCGAAGATCTCACGTTCATCCTCGGCAGGCTCCCCACCTCGCAGGACGTCCTGCTCTTCGGTACCTGCTCAAAGGAAAACCTCCTCGATCTCATCCGGAACTGCATCGTCTTCGAACGCGAGGACGGCAGGGTGGTCAAGAAAGTGGCCAAGTACCAGCAGTTCCGGGCAACCAACAAGATTCTCGCGCAGGTCACCGCACCTGAGCGCAGGGGCGGCTTCGTCTGGCACTGGCAGGGAAGCGGCAAGAGTCTCACCATGGAGTTCACCGCCGTCAAACTCCGGCGGAATAAGGCCCTTGCCAACCCGACCCTTGTCGTCGTCACCGACAGGACCGACCTCGATCACCAGATTCATGGCACTTTCCTCCACTGCGGTTTCCCGAACCCCGTCAACGCGACAAGCGCCGCCGCCCTCAAGGAAACCCTCTCTCATCCTGTCGGTCAGACGGTCATGACCACCATCCAGAAGTTCCAGGACGCCGCAGAAGTCTATCCCCCTCTCACCGACGAGAGGAATATCTTCGTCCTCGTCGACGAGGCGCATCGCAGCCAGTACAGCATCCTGGCCGCCAACATGCGCAAAGCCCTCCCGAACGCCTGCTTCATCGGTTTCACCGGCACCCCCGTCTCTCAGAAGAAGCGTGACACTTTTGCCGAGTTCGGTCCCTGCATCGACCGTTATGATCATAAGCAGTCGGTCGTCGACAGGAACACCGTCTCGATCTATTACGAGAGCAGGCTGCCCCAGCTCTCCATCACCGGCAACAACATAAAAGAACTCGCAGAACGCCTTTTTTCCGGCTACTCCGATGAACAGCGGGCGAGCCTCATAAGAAAGTACGTTACCCGGACAGCCATCGCCGTCGCGCCCGATCGAATCGGAAAGATCTGTGAGGACCTGCTCCTCCACTATCAGACCCATATCGAGCCCAACGGTTTCAAGGCCCAGATCGTCGCCCCGAACCGTCTCGGGGCAGTCCGTTATACGGAAGCACTCAAAACCCTCGGCAGGCAAGATTGTGCTGTCCTCATCTCCACGATGCACAACGACGAGGAGCAGTACAAACTCTACCACACCTCAAAGACCGAGGAGCAGGAGATCATCCGCCGGTTCAAAGAGGAGGAAGACCCAAAGATCATTATCGTCTGCGACAAACTCCTCACCGGCTTCGATGCTCCGCGGGAGCAGGTGATGTACCTCGACAGCCCGCTCAAAGAGCATACCCTCCTCCAGGCTATAGGCCGGGTGAACCGCCGGCAGAAGGGCAAGGAGTACGGCCTCGTGGTCGACTACTGGGGACTGGGTAGCGCCCTCCGGGATGCCCTCGGGATGTATGACGATGATGACGTTGAGGGAATGATCCACCTGGATTTCAAAAGGGAGATCCTTCCCCATCTTCAGGCAGCCCACCGCGCCGCCATGAACTTTTTTGCGCCCGTTCCACAGCGGAGCGCGGAAGAAGACTATAAACAGGCCTGCATCCTCTACCTCAAACCCGAGGATCTGCGGATCTCCTTTGACCACGTATTCAAACAATTTTCACAATACCTCGATATGCTCCTCCCCGATCCTGAAGCTCTGCGCTATGTTCCGGACCTCAGATGGCTCGCCGATATCCGCATAGGGGCACGGAACATATTCAGCGAGGAGGACGACCCGGTCGAGGACCTCGGGGCAAAGGTGCGGAAATTCATTGACGACCATCTCAGAGCCGACGGCATTCTCAGGATCTCCGAGCCGATACCCCTCTACTCGGCAGGTTTTGAGACGGAAGTGGGAAGACTCCGGTCGGACGACGCCAAGGCGAGCATGATCGAGCACGCCGTCAAACACGAGATCCACCTCAAACTCGACGAGGACCCGGTCTTCTACGAGGGTCTCCTGGATCGCCTGAACAGGATTCTGGAGGAGTACAGGCACCAGCAGATCACCAGCACCGAGCGTCTCGCCCGCCTCACCGCTGTTCTCGACGACGCCCGGCACCCGCAAAGGCACGCCGGAGTCCTGGGCCTCGACCCGGAGGTCGCCCCCTTCTATCAAGTGATGGCAGTAGATATCGATAACCCTGAACCCCTCAAGGAGGCGGCTATAGAGATCTGTGCGATCCTAAAAGAGCATACAGTGATCGACTGGCAGCAGAAAGAGGACACCAGGCGGGTGATGCGCCAGAGGATCAAGAGGGTGCTCAGAGCGGTCGGATATCCATCGGATAAGATTCAGGATATGGCCGTTCGTCTTGTCGAACTGGCCGCACGGAGGTACCGGGGATGACGGGGGCAGAGACCATACAATTCGGGACGACGACGATCCAGTATACCGTCTCCTTTAGTCCCGGGCGAAAGGATGCGACGATTGCGGTCTATCCGGATACGAGTGTGGTCGTGACGGTTCCGACCGGCACACCCCTGGAGACGGTTCAGGGTCTTGTCCAGAAAAAAACCCCCTGGATCCTGAAGCAGATTGGAGCGTTTGAGCACTTTGCCATGATCGATGCCATGAAGGAGTATGTCAGCGGAGAGACGTTTCTCTATCTGGGCAGGCAGTACAGGCTGAGGATAACCGTCGCCGGGGAGAACGCGTCTGCAAAACTCATGGGCGGCTACTTCGAGGTGACGGTGCCCGACGGCGTGCACCCAGATAGGGATCTGGTCAGGCGCGCTCTCCATACCTGGTACAAAGAGCACGCCCTGCAGAAGGTGCGCGAAGTGGTGCGCGTCTATGCTCGAAGGCTCCACCTTGACCCTCCGGAGGTGACGATCCGGCATCAGTTGAAGCGATGGGGAAGTTGCACGAAGGATGGTGTGCTCAACATCAATCTCCGGATTGTCATGGCGCCGACGGCTCAGATTGAATATGTGGTGGCCCATGAACTCTGCCACCTGCGGCACAGGGATCATTCCGCCGAGTTCTGGGACCTGCTTCGGCTGGCGATGCCGGACTATGAGATCCGGAAAGAGAGACTGCGGAAGGAGGGATGGAGGTACGTACTGTGAGGTGTGAGGAAGGACCTGATGGCCGGTAGTCCGCCGCTCGCCTGCCTCTTCGACACTGATGTCCCGGAGAATCGGCGCATCTCAAAAGACTCCGCTACGGCGTGTTGGTGATGGGAGATGCGCTACTCTGTCGCGGTGCGAACCTCCCGGGGTTTTCGGCGGTCGTGACCGGGAAGGGCGCAAACTCGATGTCGGCAGGAGGTTTTCTACGGTTCACTCCGGGCGCTCCGGACTTTGACGGCTGGACGGTGGTCGACTACGGCAGCGAGTTCGTCTTCTAGCCCATGAGATCGGGGCCCATCAGCATGTCTCACTTCCGGGACGCCCTCTTGCCGCGACGATGCTCGAGTCCGGGATCGAGACGAATATCGCCGAGGATGCACTTCATCCCGTGCATTTCCGGTACCTCACTTTCGCTCCTTCCCCCGGATCAGCACACTCCACCGATGCAGCATCCGCCGGGTCCCGGCGGTCCCGACGGGCGCCGGGTACGGGAACGGTATGGCGGCCCCGTCCGGGTCGACGGTAAGATTGAGGGCCTCGGTGCACTCGGTGCAGACGGCCACCGCATCCGGGTCCGTCTCGAGCATGGGGTGGGGGGATCGGAAGCATACCCTGCTGCCCGCGATCTCGGAAAACCGCGAAAGCATCTCCGCCTGATAGGCACGCTCCTCTTCGACGGCGGCCGAAGCGTCGATGCCGCAGACCCGGCCCGCTTCTTCGAGGAACCGGCGCGTTCCGGCAAGTCCGGCAGGGAACGAGTCCACGTAGGGCGTGTTAAACCTTCGTCTGAGGTCTTCTCCGACCGGCCGGAGGGCAGGTTCCCGGAGGACGTTTACGGCGGCGGACCCGAGGCGCCCGACATCCTCCGTCCCGATCCCCCGCACGAACCGGAGGTTGATGCCGATGCCGAGCCGGGAAAGAAGGCGTGCGATCTCGGCCGCGTTCTCGTCGACGCCGTACTCCAGGTTCTTCTCTCCGACCAGGTTTGCCGAGAGGGTCTTTTCGGCGGCAGGAGCGGGCCGGGCAAGCGAGGCGACGGCAGAGAGGGCGTTTTTGACCCCCGTTTCAAAGACCCCGCCGAGGAACCCTGCGGTCGGCACGGCGATTACCGGGACACCCCGGGCCTTCGCGCAGACCGCCTCGGTGTCGTCCCCGATCGTCTCGACGATGCAGGTCGAGAGGACGAAGACGGCAGCGGGCGCGGGGGAGAGCGAGAGCCCCCGCGCTATGGCCTCTTCCAGCGCCTCTTCGCCCCCGAAGATGATATCGTTCTCCGTAAGGCCGGTGGAGAGGAGACGGGGGACTTCGAGCCGGTCGTTCGCGAGGAGGGTGGCGTGAAGAAGGGAGAAGTTGTGATGTACACATCCCGACGGGCCGTGAACGATGCAGACGGCGTCCCGTACCTCTGTGAGCACCGAAAGCGCTCCGGTCAGGGTGCACCCCTCAAACCTGGACGAATTCGAGGGCGAAGGATTCGAGTTCATCCATCTCGAGGGGCGTGGGGATGCTCGTCGTTTCGTTCCCGCGGATTGCGCGTGCAAGGTCCCGGTAGACCGCTGCCTGGTCCGATTCGGGGGCGTACTCGATGACCGTCTGCCGGTTCAGTTCCGCGATCTGTACCGTCCGATCGCGGGGGACATAGGCAATGAGCCGGGAGTTGATCCGGCGGGCGAACTCCTCCACCAGGTCCCGCTCGCCTTCGATGTTCTTTGCGTTGCAGATCACGCCGCCGAGCGTACACCTGCTCCGCGCCCGGCGCGAGAGACGGGTGATGGCCTTCGCGATGTTGTTTGCCGCATAGAGGGACATCAGTTCCCCGGACGTGACCAGGTAGACCTCCTGCGCGTATCCCTCCCGCATCGGCATCGCGAACCCGCCGCAGACGACATCCCCGAGGACGTCGTAGATGATTATGTCTCCTTTGAGGGCCTCCAGGCGCTCGAGGAGCTGGAAAGTCGCAATGATGCCCCTTCCCGCGCATCCGATCCCCGGTTCGGGCCCGCCGGCCTCCACACAGCGCACCCCCCCAAAGCCCCGGTAGACCACGTCGTCGACCGTGATGCTTGCATCTCCGCGCTCCCGGATGAGGTCGAGCACCGTCGGTATCCAGGCGCCGTGCATCAGCATGCGGGTGCTGTCATGCTTGGGGTCGCAGCCGATCTGCAGGATATCGAGCCCTTCCCCGGCGAGTGCTGCCGATAGGTTTGCTGCGGTCGTGGATTTCCCTATTCCTCCCTTCCCGTAGAGGGCGATCTGTTTCATTGTTTTACCTATGCGCTCGCATGGGTAATTAGATGTCGGGCAGTATCCTCACCGATCAACCATATATACTTTGTTGCGATCCTGCTCATGCGTCACGGGACTCCTCCCGGTCAAACGTTCGGTTTCTGGTTGCAGATTAATAATCCTGGGGATATATATGGATTTTTATCATTAGAAAAGTATATAACAAACTGTTTGAAACATCTGTTAAGAGCGAGGAGAGTGAACCATGGACCCAGGATTTCGATCACGGTTGATTGCGGCGGTAATCCTCATTGCCGTCGTCTGTTCGATCTTTTCGGCGAGCCCGGTCACCGGTTTCCATCTGGAAAACAGGGACGGGAACGGCACCGAAGCGGCACTTGCAGAGGCGCTGGTGCTGCAGCAGAGCACCAAACTCCGGGATGAGTTTATGGAGAACACCACCGTCTACATCGACAGCAAGAATGAGTTATTCAAGCAGCCGGATGCGCCCGGGAACATGAACGGCCTCTACATCCCCGAGGAGAACGCAATATATATCCGCTCGGACAGGGACGCGGCGCGGGCCGATGAGGTCTTTGTCCAGCAGGTCGGGTATCGGGTCTACCACACCATGGGATTTAACGAGAGCACGGTCTTCCCGACACTGGATGTAAACCCCGATTCCTATCTGGGGCATCTTGATCTTCCCTCCGGCGAGGAGAGGGAGGCGGCACTCTTTGCCGATGCCTTCATGCTCTACCATGTCTCCCCGGAGCTCCTGAAGAAGGATGCTCCCGAGGTCTATACCTACATGGACCTGCTTGTCGAGAGCGGCGGGGACCGGGCGACGGTGGACGACCTGTACATGCATCGCCAGTCCGGGTAACCGGCCCTCTTTCTTTTTTTATAGTTCACTCATACCGCTTGAAGACGCCCAGGACGAGCATGATCACCGGAATGACCTCGAGACGTCCAATCCACATGAGCAGGATGTAGAGGACTTTCGCCGGAGCGTCAATATCGGGGGTGATAAATCCCGTTGAGATGCCGCAGTTGCACATCGCGGAGACGACCTCGAAGAGCACGTTGCTCGAGTCGAAGGATGTCGGTTGCAGGTGCATCACCAGTATCGTAGCGATGAAGATGATCAGGATATAGAGCATGATGGTCAGCATGTTCCGGGAGATCTCAAGGTCGGCGACGTTCTTCGGGATCACCTTGCCGTCGTACTTGAAGGGCACGAGCACCTTCCCGGATACGAACATCCGTCGGAACCACCAGACAAGGCTCTGAAAGCCGAGGACCACCCGGGAGAGTTTAATACCGCCGGCGGTGCTTCCCGAAGCCCCGCCGATCAGCATCAGTATCGAGAGGAAGAGAACCGTCACACTCGCCCATTCGTTCGGAGACGCGATCTGGAACCCGGTACTGGTTACTGCGGCGACCGACATAAAGAGCGCCTGGTGGATGGCGGTGGAAATGTCCGTCGCGCTGAGCGTGATGAGATCCCACGCGATCACGATGATCCCGAGCGCAATGAGCATGAAAAGGAGGCGTGCCTGCTGGTCGTCGAAAAATCTCACGCCTTTGCGGCGATAGAGAAGGTAGAAGAGTTTGAACGGCAGGGCGCCGGCGATCATGACCGGAATGATGAGGACCTCAAGGAGCGAGTTGTTGTAGAAGAGGATCCCTTCCGAGTGGACTGTGAACCCGCCGGTGGAGATCGCGACAAGGGCGATGTTCACCGCGTCCCAGAGGGATACACCGGATAGGAGGATAAGTCCGATTGAGGCTGCGGTCAATATAAGATAGATCTTCCACATCTCCATGCCCGTTGCGACAACACTCGGCATCAGCGCCTCCGAACGTCCTTCCGAACGATAGAGGCGGAACTGGGTCAGCCCGGTCCTTGAGGCCATCGCGATGGTGAAAGCGACGATCCCGAGGCCACCGAGCCACTGCATCAGCGATCGCCAGAAGAGGAGCGTCCGGGGCAGGTCTTCGACCGACTGCATCATGGTTATGCCCGTATCGGTCCACCCCGACATCGCCTCGAAGACGGCGTCGAGGTAGGAGACACCGAGGCCGAGGCTGAACGGCAGGGCGCTCACCAGTGCGATGGCGAGCCAGATCAGGGCGACCGCCATAAGGGCAGCGGATAGAGGAGCCTCACGGTTCTCTCGTGGAACCCGGACAAGAAGCGCCCCGAGGAGAAAAAGGGTTGCCGGGACGGAGACCATGGGCAGGATCATATCCCACTCCCGGTAGATCACCGCTACGACCAGCGGCATCGCCGTGGCGATGCTTATATAACGAAAGATGTTGCCGATGTCTGGCGCGATGGTCGAGAATTGCTCGAGGCTATCCATCGATACACGTTCTCCGGGCGTTCTTATCTACTTTCTCTTGTTCGGCCGTTTATCGCTTCCGGGTCCTGCCGGCCCCGGGCCCCTCATCGGCCGCACATACACCCGCCGTTTCCAGTCAACGCCGTCTTCTCTCCCCCGCCCGTCTCCGGGGCGCTCTCGATGAAGATGCGCCGGTTGATGATCCGCCACGCGAGGATGAGCTGGGCTACATCACCGGCCGTCAGGTAACCGTCGCTCCCGACAAGGTCGATGGGCTGCACCTGCGTCTGGATCTCGATGTTCTTCTCCAGTTTTCTCACTACCGCGTCGTTCAATTCCCCGTCGAATGCAAGTGCACCCATCGCTTTCCCCCCGATATCTTCCGTGGTGAACTCGACCATGAAGTTCCGTTGCGAGAGCGAGAGGAGCGGGAAGAGGTCGATGGAGAGATCGACATCCCGGATGCTTCGCTCGAGTTTGCTCTGGCAGAGGGTGACGTGGTAGACGTTCTTCTTCTCGCTTGCCTCGCGGCCGTACTTCGAGAAGGCGATTTTAATGACCGCGTCCGCAAACCGGCACTGCGGTGCGACGTACCGCTCGTAGTCCGGCTCGCGCTCCGCCATCTCCCGGACGACCGCCTCGGGAGAGTACCCCCGCCGTTCCACGTCGCGCTTGATCTTCCAGGCGCGTTTGACATCCGGGTCCGGGTCCACGTAGAGTTTGAAGTCGATCAGGTCCCGCATCTTTTGGGTGATAAAAGGGTGCAGGCCCTCGAAGATCAGGATCTTCGTGGGCTTGAAGGCTACCGGTGGGTCGAATCTTCCGGTATCGTGGTTGTAGACCGGTTTCTGGATCGTCTTTCCCGCCTTCAGTTCTCCGAGGTGCTCCTCCAGCAGGTCGAACCGGTTCGCCTCGGGGACGAGCGGCGTGACCCCGAGTTCTTTACGTTCCCGGCGGTCGTAACGGTGGTAGTCGTCGATGGTGATCGTGGAGACGAGGTCTTCGCCGAAGATCTCTCGAATGGCCCGGGTGAAGGTGGTCTTTCCACTTCCACTGTCTCCCGCTACGCCAATGATAAAGATGTAGGGCGACTCTGCAATGACTCTCTTGAAATCGGACGGGGGCATAAGGCAGCTCAAATACTGGTCGGTATTCCACACTCTTAAGAGTTCGGTGCCGGACCAAAAACGATGAAGTGGGTTCGGTCGGAACCCTCAGGCAGGGATGATCCCCGCCTCCTCATGCCTCTTTTTGATCTCGTCGGCGAGCCGGTCCAGCGCTGCGAAGTCCCCCTCTTTCGGGTAACCCTGGACGTAGACCGGTTCGAGGAACTCGACCCTGAGCCGCCCGAGCATGTCTTTTATAGTGTCGACCGTCTTCCCGCCCCAGCCGTAGGACCCGATCACCGTTGCGTACCGGGTCTTGGGGCGGAGGAGGTTTGCGAGGTATACCGCGGAGACCACCTGCGGGTGAGGGCCGAAGATGACCGTCGGTGCCCCGATCACGACCGTCGCGGCATCCACCAGAGCCTTTGCAAGGTCACCGGTATCGGTCTTCGTGAGGTTGAACGGCTGCACCATAACGCCCCGCTGCACCAGGGCGGCGATGAGGTGGTCGACCATCGCCCGGGTGCTCCCGTGCATGGAGACGTAGGGGAGCACCACCACGTTCCTGACGCCGTCGCCCGTCCAGTCCCGGTAGGCGTCCATGATGAACGCCGGCCTGTCGTAGACCGGACCGTGACTTGGGGCGATCAGGGCGATCTCGCGCGTCGCGAGTTTTTCAAGGTGCCCCTTGATGCTTGCCCGGAAGGGCATCATGATCTCGGCGTAGTAGCGTTTTGCGGACTCGTAGATTGCCCCCTCGTCGGGGACGTAGAGGGAACTCGTGGCATAGTGCGAGCCGAAGAGGTCGCAGGAGAAGAGGATCCTGTCTTCCCGGAGGTAGGTCAGCATCGTCTCCGGCCAGTGGACCCAGGGGGCGATGATGAACTCGAGTGTCCGGTCTCCGAGGGTGAGCGTATCGCCGTCGCCGATGACGACGACCCGGTCCTCCGTGATGCGGAGGAGATCGATCAGGAGGTCGCGGCACTTCTGGTCCGTCACCAGTTTAACTCCTTCGAACCGGTCGAGCATCGCCGGTATCGAGCCCGAATGGTCCTGCTCGGCATGGTTGACGATGATGTAGTCGATCTTTTCGACACCGAGCCGCTCAAGATTCGCCGTGAGGTCCGCAAACGTCGCCGGGTCGACGGTGTCGATCAGCGCCGTCTTTTCGCTGCCCCGTATCAGGTAACTGTTGTAGGAAGTGCCGTGGGGGGTCGGGACCAGCTCGTCGAAGATCCGGCGGTCCCAGTCGACGACCCCGACGGAGAAGACGCCCGGGGCCATCTCACGCGGGGTCATCTCCTGCCTCCCCTTCGTGCATTCCGGCCGCTATACAGGGTTTGTGGATTATTTCCTGACATCTTTCACGCTCCGTGGGCTGCAACCGGCCGTGATTTTTTCCTACCGTGCCGGTCGATAAACGCTTATCCGGTCCGAACGATGATAACGGTTTCGTTCTACCTACCTCCGGAGGGGAGGGAGGTCTGCCCGCCCTTTCCGTTCCTCTCCCTCCGGACGGCGTTTGCATAGAGGTGGGCCTGCCGGGTCGGTTCCGGGAGCCGGTACCCCCGGGAGGTTGCGAGGACGAGGTCGACGGCCTGTACGAGATCGATCCGGTGGCCTACCGAGACATAGAGCGGCTGTGTCCTCTCTTTCGTCCGCACCGCCATTCCGATCGTCTCGCCGCCCCGGAGTATCGGGCTCGTTGAGCCTCTGGGGGCTCCCGGCTCCGCCGCTGTTCCCAGAAGGAGGCTCTTTGCAACCCCGACGGCGGGCCGGTCGAGCAGGACGCCCATGTGGCTTGCGATACCGAGCCCCCGGGGGTGAGCGACCCCCTGCCCGTCGAAGAAGATGACCTCCGGCTCTGACCGCAGGTTCCGGAACGCCTCAAGGAGGGCGGGGCCTTCCCGGAAAGCAAGGAGGCCGGGAATGTAGGGAAACGACGTCTCGATAGAGGCAGAGGCCCGCTCGACGGCGGCGAGATCGGGGTAACGGAGGACGACGACGACTGCATGGATCTCGTTAGAACCCTTCACGTAGGAGGCGTCGGCGCCGGCGAGAAGGGAGACCTCATCGAGATCCCCGGAGAAGCTGATCCGGGCACGCAGTTTCTCCTGGAGGCGGACGGCCTCGCCCGGCGTCAGGTCGAAGGAGTGGGTCTCTCTGATCTCCATGATCGTCTCCCAATCGCATGCCTCTGGATCCGGATAGAACAACTAATTATCTCCTGGTGGTGGAGTGCGGCATCTGTGCGGACCGGGGACTATGGGCAGGCAGAAGCGGCTCCGGGATGCGAAGGTTCCCCGAAAAAGTGACCATTGCAGCGGGTAGCCGGCTGAGGGGAAGAAGTTGCGGAGGACGCCGGGAGCTGGAGACGCCGCCGGCGGGCACAACCGGCGCTAGACCCCGGGTCGGGAAGATCGCATCGGGGCAGCGGTGAAGGGAGTCCCCTCATCTCATCATGTAAAAAATAAAGTACAGAAACGCGACGATGCTGATGAAGATGATGCCGTAGCCGCCACCCCAGATGTTGACCTGAACATCCGGATAGCAGTCTTTCAAGAGGGAGAGCTCTTTCTCGTACGCTTCCGACCTGGATCGATCGGAGAACGCCCGTACAAACGGCAGTTTAAGGGTTTTTCCGGCGATCTGACTGGCAACGAGCGGATTTTCCGAGATGAGCCCGAGGGACGTTGCGAGGCTCTCAACCCCCCTCTCTATCCTGTCTGCGGTGTGCACCAGGGGATTTGCCGAGATCCAGACGATCGCATCTCCGGCCTTGACATAAAGGGCGTCGATATCGGTCTCGACCCCGCGCCATGGGACCCTGAGCGGCCGCACCGCGAACAGGAGCGCCCCTGCGGCGGCAAAGATGGCAGCCGACTCCAGCAGGTACGATGAGGCGAACGCGTGGGCATCCGTTCCGCCGGGCAGAAGATCCGTCAGGAGGTGCGGGAAGAGCCCGATTGCAAGGCAGAGGAAGGCGGTTGCCCCCATCGCAACCAGCATCGGGGTCGGCGGATCATTTGGGAGGAGCCCCTCCCTCGTTCCGGTGGTCGATCGGAAGAAGACGAAGTAGAGGAACCGGGAGACGTAGACGACGGTTATGACTGCTGAGATAAGGAGGACGGGCGAGAGATACGGCACCCCGCCTGCCGCCTCGATCGCCATCCCTTTGCTGACCGCACCGTTCAGGCCGGGCAGTCCCGCAAGTGAGAGACCACCGATGACGGCACAGAGGGCGGTTATGGGCATCGTCCTTCCCAGGCCCCCGAGATCCGAGAGCCGGTGTGACCCCGTCCTGAGGATGACCGCACCCGCCGCCATGAAGAGAAGCGACTTGAAGAGGATGTCGTTTACCATATGGGCAAGCCCTGCATCAAGCCCCTCAACCGAACCCACGCCGATTGCCGCGACCATGTAGCCCACCTGACTGACGATCGAATACGCGAGGAGCCGGCGGATGTCATCCTGCATGAGGGCATAGATGGCCCCGTAGAGTGCCATTGCTCCCCCTATATACGCAACCGCAACCCCCCATCCCCCTATTGCAGCGAGGAGGAAGACCGCCGCTTTTGTTGTGAAGATGGAGAGGGCGACGGACCCGACAACAGATGCCCTTGGATAGGCATCGGGTACCCAGGTATGGAGAGGAATGAACGCAGCATTCACGCCAATCCCGACCAGCATAAGGAGGAGACCGGCTCCATCCCCCACCGGGCCGATGGCGGCACTCCCGGTTGTGGCCACCGTATGCACGATCCCGCCGAGGAAGCATGCTCCCCCGAAGATATGGAAAAGGATGTACCGGTAGCCTGCACCGGATGATTCGGGCGCCTTCGAAGACCAGATGATAGCAAGTGACGCAACGGCGAGGAACTCCCAGAAGACGAAGACGGTGATGAAGTCGCCTGCATAGACGATCCCCATTGCCGCTGCGATCGACGCGAGAATGCCGATCGTTTCCGCCGTCGGAAGATCGCGGTATACTGCATAGATGAGCGTGATCAATCCTGAGAAAGCAAAGATGCCGCCCGCGATCTGCCGCATCGGATCGGACGTCAGGAGGATCGTCTCAATGCCGGGGACGACTCCGATCACCATCTCCGGCGCCGCAGACGAGAGTGAGAGGGCCAGGATGAAGCCGGCAGCGCCGACAAGCAGTGTCCATGCCTTCCTGACCGGCCCGGTGATGACAGGGAGCAGGAGGAGGCCGATAAGGTAGATGAATGCCGGAGGTATCTCGATCATGGAATCACCTGCTGCATGATCTCGGCGAGTGCGATCTCAACCAGGTCCATGAACGGCGTCGATGGGAAGAAGAAGATGAAAACCGATATCGCCGCCGTCAGAATGATCGGAACGAGCATTACGAGAGGAGGCTCTGAGACCGAATCGAGTGAGTGCTCGTCATCCGGCCGGTCCAGGAGCATTGTATAGATGATCGGGAAGAAGTATGCGACATTCAGGACCGCACTGGTGACGATGACCAGCAGAAGGATCGGCATGCCGCCTTCCACCGCCCCGAGCGCAAGATAGACCTTGCTGATTATCCCGGGAAGCGGAGGCAGGCCGCAGATCCCGATCGCAGCAGCCGAGAACATCAGAGCCGTCACCGGTATCTTCCTGCCGATACCCTTCATATCGGAGATGCACTCCTTCCCGGCAGAGACGATGACCGCTCCTGCGACGAAGAAGAGGGTGATCTTGAGGAACGCATGGATGGGGATATGTGCCATCGCCCCGGTCATCCCGGCGATGGAGAGCATGGAGACGCCAAGCAGGATGTAGGAGAGCTGGCTCACGGTCGAGTAGGCAAGCCTTCGTTTGAGGTTGTCCTCGGTCAGGGCGAAGAGTGATGCGGTGATGATCGTAAACGAGGCGATCACGGCGAGGAGCGTGCCGAGGCCGAGGGACGCCATCAGGTCCATGCCGTAGACCCATCCGGCGATCCGGACGATCCCGAAGACTCCCGCTGTGACGACGGCGACTGCATGGAGGAAGGCGCTCACCGGTGTCGGGGCGACCATCGCTGCAGGGAGCCAGCCATGGAGAGGCATCCATGCCGCCTTCACAAACCCGACCATAAAGAGGAGGAAGAGGATCTGCAGGGTTAGGGCTGATCCGGAACCCGCCAGGAATCCCCCGGGTACAAACTCGGTCGTTCCCGTGAGGGTATAGGTCAGGATGACTGCGGCGAGGAGGAAGATGCCGCCGATGAGGAGGTATGCCAGGTACTTCCTGCCTGCCTTCATTGCTGCAGGCGTCTCGGTATGAACAACCAGCGGATAGGTGATGATCGTCAGGATCTCATAGAAGATAAAGAGCGTCAGGAGGTTCTGTGAGAATGCTATCCCGACTGCGGCAGCTATCGCGACAGCAAGACAGAAGAAGAACCTCGTCTGTGCGTGCTCCTTCAATAACCGCATATAGCCTATCGCATAGAACGAATTCAACAGCCAGAGGGCGGTTGCCGTCAGGGCAAAGACCATCCCGAAGGCATCTGCCCTGAGAGCGAAATCCCCGCCGGGCACCATCGGCAGGAGCGAGATTGTGATCCGACTGCCCGATAGGATCTCGGGGAGCATCGCAAGGACGGATCCGAGCATCGTTGTTGCGGCGATGATCGTGACCGCTTCCCGGATGTTCTCATGTCTTCCGACTATCAGTATCAGCACCGACGCGAATAGAGGAACGGCGATGGTTACCGCCGGGAGCACCCCGTTTATATCTGCCATATCAGGCTCCCCCAAGGAGAATTGAGACGGCAGGACCGACGACCTCCATCACGCCCTCGACGAAGATGCCGAGGAAGAGGCAGAGGAGAGCGAGGCCGACGATCGGGACGAGCATCGAGAGGGGCCCTTCCCGTGCTGCGGTGCGGGGGTGAGCTTCGTTGTGGTCGCTGTGAAGGCCTCCAAAGTATGCGGTCTCGATGAACCGCCAGATGTACCCGACCGCAAGGAGCGATCCTAACAGGAGAACGGCTGCATAGACCCAGTGACCGGCTTCAAGCGCCCCGAGGACGAGGTAGTATTTGCTCATAAACCCGATCGTGGGGGGAATGCCGATCATCGATGCACCGGCAAGGGCGAATGCGGCACAGGAGATCGGCATCGTCGTTGCAACGCCCTTCAACTCGCTCAACCGCGATGTCCCCATCCGGTAGATGATCAGCCCCGCGACCATGAAAAGGCAGCCTTTCATCACGGCATGGCCGAGGATATGCAGAAGACCCCCTTCCAGCGCGATCTGGTTTGCAACGCCGAGTGCAAACATGATATACCCGACCTGGCTGACGCTTGAGTACGCGAGCATCCGCTTGAGATCCTTCTGTGCGATAGCGAGAACCGCACCGGCAACGATCGCAACCGTCGCGATGAAGAGGATGAACCCGGTCACCGGGAAGGTATCGATGATGTATGCTGTAGTAAAGACCGAGAAGAGGATCCGGAACATCGCATAGATACTCACCTTCGCCATCACGGTCGAGAGGAGGATCGTCACCGCAGAGGGTGATTCTGCATACGCATCAGGGAGCCAGAGATGGAGCGGGAAGAACGCCGCTTTGATGGAGAACCCGATTACCAGGAAGAGGAATGCGGCATGAACCGTTGCAAGCCCGTATGATGCAGGGAGCAGCTGAGCAATATCCGCCATATTCAGCGTCCCGGTCGCGGCATAGAGGTTCGCGATACCGAGGAGGATGAACCCTCCTGCAATCGACCCGAGGATGAGATAGTTGAAACTTGCCACGTACGCGCGCGGCCTTCGGGCTGAAGCGATCAGGGTGTATGCGGCGATCGACGATATTTCAAGGAAGACATAGAGGTTGAAGATGTCGCCTGTGATCGTCATGCCGACAAGGCCGGTTATGAGGAGCTGGAAGAGCACATAGAATGAGACCGTCTTCTCCGGTCCTATCTCTGTTTCAACGCTTCTTCTTGCATAGACTGCCGTTGCCGCGGCAAGAAGCATGATCGCTGCCAGGATATAACTGTTGAAACCGTCGACGACGAGTTCGATCCCGAGCGGCGGCGCCCACCCTCCAACACTATACCGGATCGTTCCCTCCTGCATCACATGCAGGAGGATGGCGATTGCGGATCCAAACTGGAAGAGGACCGTTATAAGCGATATGGGGTAACAAAACCTCCGGTCATACCATCCGGCCAGGAGTGTCAGGAGCGACGCGAGGATCGGGATGACAATCATGAGGACCGGAATATGGTCGATCACCGTCATCGCTTCCTCACTGCCTGCATCAGTTCATCCTCATCGATGACCCCGTACTCTTCATAGATCCGGACGATGAGCGAGAGGGCAACCGCAGTTACGCTCACCCCGACGACGATAGCGGTCAGCATAAGCACGTGCGGAACCGGGTTGACGTAGAGGGCATCCACCCCTTCGGGAAGGTAGATCGGTGCAGTGCCTCCTTCCACCTCGCCAATCGAGATATAGAAGAGAAATATCGCGGTCTGGAAGATGTTGAGTCCGATGAGCTTCTTCACCAGGTTCTGTTTTGCGATCAATGCATAGAGCCCGATCAGCATCAGGATGATCGCCATCCAGTAGTTGTACCGCGAGAGGAAGAGTTCGTAGAACGCTTCTATCATGGAGATTCTCCCCTTCGCTCGGCCATATCATAGATGATCGATGTCATCACCGCCATCACGGTGATCCCGATCCCGACCTCGACTGCGTCAAGGAGGTACCCATGGAGGTGCGGTATACCGAGTGTTGCCTCGATTATTCCGTACTCCAGGTAATTTCCTCCCAGGATGAGGCAGAGGAGCCCGATACCGGCATAGATGGTGATCCCGATGATCGAGCAGATCATGATCCATTTGTTGTTAAACCGCTTTTTGACACTGGAAAGGCCGAAGGCGATGGTCATCAGGATGAATGACGAAGCAAAGACAACTCCTCCCTGGAACCCGCCGCCTGCCCCCGATGCACCATGCACGATGACGTACAGTGCAAAGACCTGGATAAACGGGACCGCAAGCCGCGATACGGTCCTGATGACGACGTTCTCTCTCATAACTGCCCACCCCGTCTGAGCAGGAGGGCGACCGATATCCCTGCGGTGAAGATCACCACAGTCTCTCCAAGTGTATCGAATCCACGGTAACTGGCAAGTATTGCGGTGACGATGTTTTCAATCCCGATATCCGGAAGAACCGAATTGATATACAGTTCCCCGGTGTATTGAGTGGCCGGAGCTTGCGGATCGCCGAATGCCGGCATATCCTCGATTGCCCAGAAGAGGATGATGCCGATGAGGAGAACCGCAAGCAGAGCTTTTGCCCTCAATCCGATGAACTCCTTTTCGTTCGTGCTATAGCTGCGATAAAGAGGACGGTGGTTATCCCGGCCCCTACTGCGGCCTCGGTGAAGGCGACGTCGACGGCGTTCATCACCGACCAGAGTACCGCCATGGCCAATGAGTATGCGGCAAGGATTATTGTTGCATGGAGGAGGTCGCGCACCGTGATCGCGGCGATTGCACAGCAGATCATAAAGAGGAGGAGGGCGAAGTCGAGCTCCCAGATCATCGCCGTTCATCCCCCTTCTTCCATGGTTTAACCCCCCGAATGTGGGCAAAATTCATAAGAGCATGAACCGCCGTCGGCGACGTGATGAAGATGAAGACCACAAGGAGCAGCAGTTTCACCGCAATCAGGGTCATCCCCTCATACAGGATAAAACCGGTCAGCATCATCCCCTCGCCGAGGGTATCGCACTTGCCGCTTGCGTGGGCACGGGTATAAAAGTCGGGGAGCCTGACAAGGCCGACGGCACCGACGACCATGAAGAAGAGGCCGATTACGATGAAGATCAGGGCTAATGTATTCAGCAGATGCATCCTCTCCCGAGGTACTTGGCGATCGCAAGGGTCGCGATGAAGTTGATCATCGCATAGACGATCGCGATGTCCACAAAGAGCGGCCGCTCATAGATGAAACCGATGAGGACAAGGAGGATGATCGTCTTTGTTCCGATGGTATTTACCGCAATAAGGCGGTTTTCCACACCGGGACCCGCCAGTACGCGATAGAGGCAGAGAAAGATCGTCAGGATCAATACGATCGCACCGGCATGGAAGATATCGATCACGGTGCCTCACCAAAGATCCGTGCCAGATCATTCTGCATACTCCTCCCTTCGAGGAGTTCTTCTTCCGACGCCTCCCGGACGAGGGCATGCACAAGATAAGTCCCGCCCGTTACGTCGACCGTCACCGTCCCCGGAGTCAGGGTTATTGCGTTTGCAAACGATGTTCTGAGGATATCGTTTGTGAACGGCGTATCGACGGTGATCATCCCGGGATCGATCGGCATCTTCGGGTGGAGGACCCGGTATGCGACATCGATGTTGGCATAGAGGATAGCCAGCATCAATTTGGGGATATAGAGAATGAATCGGATGAACGTACGTGCGGATAGAATGAGGCTTCGGTCGGATCTGAAGATGAGATCCCCGGAGATGAGCGTCACGATGCTGCAGCAGATGATGCCGGCACCTATATGAAAGGGATCCAGATACCCGGAAAGGACATACCAGAAGATCATCAGTATTAAAAATACTGTGATATAGCGAGTAACTGACGTTTTGCCGGTATTTGAAGACAATTCATACCCTCCGGAGTAGTGTTTCTTTAAACTTGAGGAGTATTGCTTATAATAGTATCCCCCGCCGCTTCAAGCGCTCGTTCGCGATCGCTCGATTCCTCCCTTTCAGCGTTTCACATGGCTCCGGATGAACCAACTCCTCGGTCGCAACGATCCCGAACCGTTGCACCCGGACTCATCCGGGCCTGCCCTCGGGGGCGATGCCTTTTATATGTGAAGATGGGGTACAGCAGGAGTCGCCATCGGGACGTGAGCGGTATGGCGCGATGGGTGTGCAGTGTCTGTGATTACGAGTATAATGAGGAGGCCGGAGACCCGGCCGCCGGCATACCCCCGGGCACGCTCTTTGAGGACCTCCCGGACGATTGGCGGTGTCCCCGCTGCACCGTGGGGAAGGGGGCGTTTGTGCGGGTTGACGAAGAGGAAGAGGTGAAGACGGATGAAGAAGACTACCTTTGAAGGGGCCACCATGACCGTGGCCGACGTGCTGGTCGCGGAACTCGCGGCATGGGGGATCACCCTGTACTTCGGCATTCCCGGGGCGTCGGCGCTCCCGCTCGTGGACGCGGTCAGGAAGAACGAAAACGCCCGGTACATCGTCGTCCGGCACGAGCAGACGGCGGCCCTCGCCGCGTCCGCCTACAACAAATTCACGGGGAAGATCGCGGTCTGCCTGACCATCGCCGGACCCGGGGCGACGAACCTCGCGACCGGCCTGTACGACGCAAAAGAGGACCATGCGAGCGTGCTTGCGCTCTCCGGGCAGGTGAAGACGCAGTACGCCGGCCCCGGCGGCATCCAGGAGATCGACCAGGACGCGTTCTTCCGGCCGATTGCGGTCTTCAACAACACCGTCGCCGACCCGACGACGGCGGTCAAACTCCTCACCCGCGCCCTGCGCTACGCCGTCGTCGCCCGCGGTGTCGCCCAACTCTCGCTCCCGAACGACGTCCAGAGAGAGCCGCTCGAACTGGCCTACTGCGAGCGCGAGACCTGCCTCCCGGAGGCCAGGGTAGCGCCGACCGACGAGGCCGTCGGGGCGGCGGCGGCGATCGACGGCGCCGCACGGCCGGTGATCCTCGCGGGGTTCGGGGCCATGAGTGCGGCCGGGGCGGTCTTCGATCTTGCAGAGGTGATCCAGGCGCCGATCGTCACCACGTTCCGGGCGAAGGGGATCCTCCCGGACGATAACGGGTGGATTGCCGGGGTGCACGGCCCCCTCGGGACGCCTCACGCCCGGGCGCTTGTCGCGGCCTCGGATCTCGTGATCGCCTGCGGGGCGAGTTTCTCCGACCTCACCGGGATCCCCCCGGAGAAGCGGGCCGTCCAGGTCGATATCGACCCGCTCCAGCTCGGCAAGCACCCGCTCGCGGCCGGGGTCTGGGGCGACTGCACCATCGCGCTGCCCCGGATCCGCGAGCGGGTCCGGCCGCGAGAGGACCCGGCGGTCAGGCAATGGCTCGCGGAGCAGAAACAGGCGTGGTCGGACCGGCTCGACCGGGAGGCCGACCCGGAAGCCGTCCCGATCCGCCCGCCCTACATCATGAAGGTCCTCTCCGAGACCCTGCCGGAGGATGCGGTCGTATCGCTCGATGTCGGGGAGAACCAGTGGTGGTTCGGGCGGAACTTCCGGATGAAGCGGCAGCGGTTCGCGATGTCGGGCTACCTCGGGACGATGGGGTTCGGGCTCCCCGGGGCGCTTGCAGCGAAACTGGCCTACCCTGATGCGACCGTCGTCTGCATCACCGGGGACGGCGGGTTCTCCATGGTCATGGCCGACTTCGCCACGGCGGTCAGGTACGACCTTCCCATCGTCGTGGCGGTCTTGAACAACCACGAGCTTGCCATGATCCGGGAGGAGCAGCGGGAAGCGGATTATCCCCCCTACGGCACCGACCTCACGAACCCCGACTTCGCCGCGTACGCGGAAGCCTGCGGCGGTGCCGGGATACGGGTGACCCGGCCGCAGGAACTCCGGGACGCCGTTCTGGCTGCACTGCAGATGAACAAACCCGCCCTCATCGATATCGAGACCGACCCGAAGCGGTTCGAGTGAGTTCTCGGCCGGGGGAAAGTGCGAAAAGAGGAGTAGGGTTTGGGTTACTCGCCGGCGAGGTAGTCGTAGAGGAACGCCGCGAGCACCGCACCGACGATGGGGCCGACGATGTAGATCGGGAAGAATGCCCAGAGGTTCGATCCCCCAAGCAGCCAGTCGCCGAGGTACGGCCCGAATGTACGGGCGGGGTTCAGTGATGCGCCGGTCAGGTTCCCGATCGTTGTGATGACGCCCGCGACCGTAAGGCCCACCGCGAGACCGGCAAAGCCCGGCGTGGCCCGTTCATCGACGGCAACGCCCATGATGACGAACATTAAGAGGAACGTTCCGATAGCCTCGATGACGATCGCCTGCAGGTAGCCGATGCCGGGGAAGGGGGCCGTTGCCCCGAGGCCCCCGATAGTGACGGCGTCCGGGCCGACGGTCCAGGCAAAGAGGAGACTTGCAGCCGCTGCGCCGATGAACTGGGCGACGATGTACGCGCCCGTATCGCGTCCGGGGAACCTCCGGGTCGCAAAGAGCGCTATCGTCACCGCCGGGTTGATGTGGCACCCCGATACCCGCCCGAGGGCATAGATGGCCCCCGCGATGGCGATACCGAAGGCAAGTCCTATGGCGAGCCAGTCCCCGAGCCCTCCGAGCGCCCCGATTCCGCCGTTGAAGGCGTTCGGCGGCGAAGTTCCCGCGGCGAGCATCAGCGTGACGACGGCTGCACCGGCTCCGAAGAAAACCAGGATGAATGTGCCGACGGCTTCGGCGACGAATCGTTTTCCAAGAGATGCGGTCATGATATCACCGGATAGGTGTGTGCTTGGAGATTCGGCCAAGAAGGTCCGGGGTGTGCTTTACTTCCCTTTCTCATACAGGGCGGCATAGCACGCAGGGCAGAGGATCCGCGGCAGCGGAGCCTTCACACGCCTGCTGGGGAGCGGGTAGCCTCCCTCCCAGACATCGACGTCCTTCCGGATGGCGTGGTCCATACAGAGCCCCATCCCGCAGACGATGCAGATCGCCACCGCCTCGCTCTCCTTCCCCTCAAGGGCGCAGTAGTAGCACTTCATGGCGACTCATTCCTCCTAGACCGCCTCTTTCCACTGACAGTACCGCTGCCGCTGGTCGACCAGACACGCCGTGGCGCAGTTCTTGCAGGCCCGCACCGGGGCGGCCGCCTTGTCCTTCTCGAGGGCGATGATGTTCGTCATCATCGTCGCGGTCACGGGCTCGCTCGTCAGGAGGCACGGGTAGTCGGCAAGCCGCATCAGGGCGGAGAACCGGACGGAGATCGCACAGGCCGCATAGGCGTAGCGCTGGGGGTTCATCAGCACCTCGTTTGCGCGGATGGGCGAGAGGTCGACGGGGTAACTGCCGACCCTGGGGACCAATTCCGCACCGGACCCGTTTGCGTTCCGCTGTGCCTTGTCGAGGAGTTTCCAGCCGCGATAGATCATGTCCATGAAGTCGCAGTTATGGAGTTCTGCCGCCGCTCCCCTGGCCGGGTAGCGCTGGACGTAGTTGTGGAACCTTTTCGTGAGCAGGTCGACGATCATGGGTGCGTTGAACGCGTCGAGCTGGAGGATATACTCGGTTGCAGCCGCCGATGCTCCGGTTGCGACCGAGAGGACGTCCCAGTAACTCTTGTAGGAGTCGAGCGAGTTCTTGAGCGTCGACTCCATCACCCCGGTGACCGCCTCGATCACCGCCATCACGACGTCGTCCTTACACATGTTGAAGGTCGTCTGCGCGATGTGGTGGGCGACGTCGCCGACGCCGTAGGCGGGAATGGTCAGGATGTTGCCGTAGTGGACGCCGTCGTCGATTGCAGCCTTGATCGTCGCTTCCATCCGCCGCCGGTACTCGCTCATGTACTTCCGCTGATCAAAGGAGGTCATCCCGGCCTCATCCATCAACTCCGCCTGGGCTTCGACCGGTTCGCGGTAGATCTTCTGCATGGTCGCGATCTCTTTAGCCGTCGCTTCAGTGGGGGTGGCCCTCGCCTCGAGGGCATGGGCGAAGGCGTCTCCGAAGCCGTAGGAGGTGTTCATGCCCCACGACTTGGCGGCGAGGATCGCTCGCTTGTGCTCGACCGGGATATCGGTCTTCTGCAGCACCCGGTTCACCACGTTGCTCGTGCTCCCCGGGATCAGAGCGAAGTCGACGACGCAGGTGGGGCCGTAGAACCCGCCGTAGTGCCGCACCGCCTCAAGGCCGATCCGGGCCTCCGCATCCGCGATTGCCTGCACGAAAGTATCGACGCTTCTTGCGAACGCCTCATCCTGACTTTTCAGGACCTCGAGCACCACGGGTGTCTGATAATGCTCGACGAACGGGTCGTCTTCGGGACGGACCGTCGTCGTGAGGCCCTTGAGGGTCTCGTAGTGCGCGATCACCGAGTTCTTGTGCAGGTCGATGACCGCCCGGCTCTGGTCGCCGATCGCCGTCATCTTCCTGGCCACGTCGACGTAGGGTTTCGTGTCCTCTATGACGAACTTCTGGCCGCGTTTTGCCTTTACCGTATCCACGTCCGCCCGCTGGGCGGCCATGGCCTCATTTATCATCTTCTCGTAGAGTTCTCTCATACGAAGTCACCTGTTGATTCTCCTTACGGCGGTCCCTTGCGGGGCCGCCGGATCTGACAGAACGGTTCCGATGCGAGGGGGGTACAAATGCTGGCGCAATCCCGGAACGGGGCCTGATGATCCGGGAAGTCCGCGGTTAACTGCGGTCAGGAACGTTTGAACGGTAGTTAGGGATACATCGGCTCACTGTTGGTCCTCGCATCCTCTATCCTCTTCGAAATACCGGTAGAGACCCGTCAATCGAGATACTGCGTCCTCCTCGCATATATCTCTTGTGTCTTCGGGGAAAATCCATATCCAAAGATAGAGCGAGTCTTCCGATTATCGGGTCTGCTCGGGCGTATCAGAACCAGGCGTCCAGCGTCTTCTGCGTCGCCTTCGTCGAGACCTTGGCGAGAGCGTTTTCGACCCGCTCCTCGGAGAAGTCGTAGCGCCCGCAGAGCATCTCTACAACCCCCCCGACATCCGGCGGCCTCCACTCGAGGGTGTAGTCGTCGGCGACCGGCGGGTCGAGGAAGAAGTCCCGGACCGGTTCCGGGTCAAAATCGGGCTGTTTTTCCGCGATCACTGACTCAAACTCACCGTTTCTCACGATCTTCAAGGCCGTCTTGCCGCCGACGCCCCGGATGCCCGGGTTGAAGTCCGTGCCCACCAGGATGCCGATCTCGACGAGTTGCTCCCGGGTAACGCCGAGGCGGTCGAGGAGGGAGGAGAGGACGATCCGTTCCGGTTCCACCGTAATCGTCCGCCCTCTGGTCTTTCGCCGGCCGCTGACCGTGAGGTTCCGCACCAGCACCGGAGAACCGAAGAGGAGCGAGTCGTAGTCCTGCGAGACCGCGTAGGCGACGCTCCCCCTCTGCACCATATGGGCCGCCTGCGCTTCACCCTCGCTCGGTGCCTGCACCCGGGGGATCCCGAGCAGGTCGAGGAGTTCACAGGACGACGCGATGATATGGTTGTCGATCCGGGCGGATGCGCTCGCCTGCTTATATGCCTCCTCCATATCCCCCTCCCGGAGCGCCGCCTTCCAGGCTTCGTCGGCCCTGGCGCGGACCGCCCGCCGCTCTTCGATCGTCTCCTGCTTGAACTCCGGCGGCTTTCCGTCGAAGACGTAGACCGGCTTGATGCCTTTTTCCAGGAAGTTTACCGTCCGGAAGAGGATGCCGGAGAGGTGCGAGGTGATCCTTCCGGCACCGTCCATCAGCGGGGTGCCGTCCGGTTGCCGGATGATCGAGAGGAACTGGTAAAGCGCGTTGTGGGCATCCACCGCGGCGGTGCCGGAAAGATCGCTCCACGTCAACGTCTCTTTACAGTCTGCCAGAATATCGCGGATAGCAACGCCCATGCTTACCTACTCATGAGAGGGGGAGAGACCATTAAGTTGGCGATCCGGTTCACCGATACATCCGCCGGGAGAGCCCGTCGACGATCTCCTCGATATGACTCACGGTATTGTCGTACTTGGCGCTCATTGTCTTTCCCATCTCCTCCATATTCACGCGCATGGTGCGCTCTCGCTGCACGACGCTCTTCTCGAGGCTCAGAATCTTTATGCCGAGAGAGATGAGCAGCCCCCCGAGTGAGAGCATCATAAGCGTCGCCGCAACCGCTATGATCAGGTCCTGCCAGAACCGCATCACCAGCACGACGGTGGAGACCACCATCACGATGGTGAGAACAATGTCGCCGATGAGTTCGCGAAACTCCATAATTTAAAGTAATGAGGATGCATTAATTAACCTACCTATAATGAATGGAGTTTTGTGATGCAGATACGCGACTGGCTGCCGTTTCTCGGGATGCCCATCATGCTCTTTGCCGTCCAGATCATCGTCATCGTCCTCATCCGCCCCATGCAGGCGGCGGGGCTTGTGGCGTTTGAAGACCCCGAGTCGGTTGCAAACCCCCTGATCTTCATCGGGATACTGCTCGCATTCACCCTGTTCCTGCTCCTTCTGATCCGGGTGGGGGGGCGGCGTTTCATCTCCGTCCTCATCGGCGCTTCCATATTCCTGACGTTCCTCTACATATTCGGGGCGCTCTTCCTGCGTGCGCTCGGGCCCACCGATGCCGCGGCCGTCGGGACGCTCGCCGTTGCCGGAGCGGCGACGGCGCTCCTCTACCTCTACCCGGAATGGTATGTCGTCGATATCCTCGGGGTGCTGCTTTCCGCGGGCATTGCATCCATTTTCGGGGTCTCTCTCGCTATCCTGCCGGTGCTCGTGCTGCTCGTGCTGCTCGCGGTCTACGATGCCATCTCGGTCTACCGGACAAAACACATGATCACGCTTGCCGAAGGGGTTCTCGCGACGAAAGCCCCCATCATGGTCGTGGTGCCGAAGCGGGCGGACTACTCGTTCCGGCGCGAGAGCATCAGCATGGGTGAGGGGGAGGAGCGCGGCGCGTTTGTCATGGGTATGGGCGACCTCATTATGCCCTCCATTCTTGTGGCGTCGTCGCACGTCTTTGCGGGTGCGCCCGCCGTCGTCGGGGCCCTCTCCGCCCCGACCATCGGCGCGATGGCAGGCTCCCTTGCCGGCCTCGCCGTGCTCCTCTATGTTGTCAACAAAGGAAAGCCTCAGGCCGGGCTCCCCTTCTTAAACGGGGGCGCGATTGCAGGTTTTATCATTGGAGCGGCTCTCGCAGGCTCGTTTTCGTGGCTTCCTTTCGGTATGTGAGCAGGAGGTCGAGCACCGCCGCCACGCCATCGCCGGTGAGCGTGGACATCGCCGGACAGCCTTCGAGCCCCCGGATATCCGCTTTATTTACAACCGTCACCACCGGCACGTCGACGAGCCGGGAGATCTCGTCGCGGAGCCGGAGCTGGTCGTCGAGCGCGTAGCCGCAGTGCTCGCTTGCGTCCAGAATGAAGAGCACGACGTCGGCCGTGTTGATGATGGCGCTTACCGCCTGCCGCTCGATAGGGTTCCGTTCGTCCGCCGGCCGTTCGAGGACGCCGGGCGTATCGATGAATTGGATGCGGTCGCGTTTCCCGATATCCCGGTGACCGACGATGACCCCCTTGGTGGTGAACGGGTAAGCGGCGATCTCGGGGTCCGCCGTTGAGACGGACCTGATAAACGAGGATTTTCCGACGTTCGGGAACCCCGCCACCACCACGGTGAACTCCCCCTCGGTCACGTGCGGAAGTTTCCGCAGGATGTTCCGGGCTTCGTTGAGAAAGGCGAGGTCGTCTTCCACCTGGTGGACGATTGAGGCGATTCGGGCGACGGCCTGCCGCCGTTTCTGGTCCGTATCTTCTGCGGACCGCATGCTGCGGGTGTATCCGGACCCGATGGTCCAGACCTGGTCGGCCGCCCAGGTGACGGCCCCGAGGGACTGCTTCAGCCGGTCGAGCGAGACGAGGATATCGGCCACTTCCTGATAAAAGGGAGGGAGGCGCTCGAAACTCGGGAACGAGCTGACAGCGCTTTTTAACTTGTCGTGGATTGACTTCGCAGCCGCTCTCACGAACTCCTCGTTCGCCCGGTCGACGTTGGTCTTCAACTTCTTTTTGGCTGCCGCCCTGCGAAGACTGCGATCGAGCACTTCATCAGCCGTCGGAACGGTCGGGATAGTTTCAAACTCCACGGTACGCACAACCTAATGTATATAAACAACGTATCATGACTGATGATTATGGATCTCTCTCCCATTCAGAAGGATATCCTGATAACCCTGATTACTCTATATCATCAGTCTTCTCATTCTATAAAGGGTGAGGAGATCGCGGATGTGCTGAAGCGCAACCCCGGCACCGTCCGCAACCAGATGCAGGCGTTGAAGGCGCTCGGGCTTGTCGACGGTGTGCCCGGCCCCAAAGGCGGCTACAGCCCGACGGCACGTGCGTACAAAGAGCTGAACCTCGGGGACCTCGATCACCAGTTCGAGGTGCCGATCTTCCGCGACGGCGAGAAGGTGAAGGGTGTACGGGTCGCGGAGCTCGATTTTACCACACTCTGCCACCCGGACCTCTGTCATGCCGAGGTCAGGATCATCGGGAGCGTGAAACTCTTCCGCGTGGGGGATATGGTCTCGATCGGACCCACGCCGGTGAACAAACTGCTTGTCCGCGGCGAGGTCTACGGGATGGACGAGAACCTGCAGGCGCTCCTGATCAGCGTCTCGGAGATGATATCCCTCCCGAAACAGTCGATCAAGCACTATATGAGCACACCGCTCCTGACCCTGCCGCTCTCCGCCACCCTCCGGGATGCCGTCCGCCTCTTCAATACGCACCGCATTCACGGGGCGCCGGTGATGGAGGACGGCCGCCTCGCGGGCATCGTGACGTTGAGCGATATCGCCCGGGGCCTGGATGAGGGCCTGACGCTGGATTCGCCTGCCTCAGAAGTCATGACCGCCGATGTGGTGAAAGCGCCGTCGTCGATCCGGCTCTACGAACTCGTGGGCCGGTTCAAGGAACGGGAGATCGGGAGGCTGATTGTGGTCGAGGACGGTAAGCCCATCGGGATTGTTACTCAGACCGATATTATTCGGGTCTTTCCCTCACTTTGATACCCTCCCCGTTCTGAATTTCGCCCTCGAACCCCTCTGGTGACAGATAACTATTTATATATGAGCACCTATGGTGCTTCTGTCAAACGAGTTCTGTGTGAGAGTACATTGCACAGAACTCAATGAAAAGGGGGAAATGAGATCATGACTGATATACCTCTGGCACCCGTTGGCAGAATCGTGAAAAAGTCCGGCGCGGAGCGGGTGAGTTCCGATGCCAACGAAGAGCTTGCAAAACTGATGGAACAGTACGCGTCGAGGATCGCGAAAGAAGCGATCAAACTGGCGGGTCATGCGGGCAGAAAGACGGTCAAGGCCACCGATGTCCGGATGGCGGCCGAGACCGTAAGATGAAAACCCTACTTTCTCTTTTCCGGTCCGGTTTGAAGAGCCTTCTCTGCGGGGTCGTCCGCTGGCATTGTGCGTCAAACAACGGGGTACGGGTGCGATTCGCGGCCTTTCCGCGCCGGCCGATATGCGGCTGCAGCCCCCGGAACGATTGAACCCGGGCGACAGCGACGTTCTTCCCGGTGAAAAATCCATTAATCGGGTTTTTTCGGGATTTCGGGGTATTTGGAATGTTTATATAGTACAAACACCCCACGGTTCTGTATGAGTAAAACCTTCAGTCGCGCCCTTGCGAGAAAGCGGGTGATGAGTAACGACGGCATGCTCATTGGCGTTATCAAGAACATCATGATCGACCTCAGCACGGGGCAGGTCGTCGACCTGATCGTCAAACCGGACGATACGTTCAGGACGGACGGCTACCGGATGGACGGGGATCGGATGCTCGTGCCGTTTGAGTCGGTGAAGGACATAAAAGACTATATTGTGGTCGACCGCTACCTGCTGAAGAGATCGGGATAATACTTTTTCACCGCTTCTACAAACCCGTCCCCGTAGGCGTTTTCGGTGACCAGGTCCGCCGCCGAGCGGGTCTCTGCCGGGGCATTTGCAACAGCAACACCGATCCCGGCGGCTTTGAGCATCTCGATGTCGTTCTCCGAGTCCCCGACGGCCAGTATCTCCGCGAGGGATAACTCCATCTCGCCGGCGAGTTCCCGCATCGCCGTCCCCTTGCTCACGCCGAGCGCCTGAAGGTGGATTGCAAACCCGGTGTCGAGCACGCGGACGGGGAGGCGGCGGTCACGGATGACCGCTTTTGCCTCGTCGGGATCGATGTTTCGGGCGAAGGCCACATCGGCGAACCGGTAATGTGCGCCGAAAGGTTCGAGTTCGACGTCTTTTCGTGCGAAATAGTCTTTGAGTTCCTCAAACGCTGCAAGGCAGGCCTCCCTGTCGCCGGCGATGCGGAGAGTGCCGGGAAACCCCCTCCGGTAGACGCCGCCGTTCTCGCCGATGATGGTCCCGTCCGTCCCGACCATCTTGCAGAGAGCGTCCATGAAGCAGACGATGTTGCCGCTTGCAAACACCACCGTGATCCCGGCGTCGACGAGCGTCCGGATGGCCTCGACGGCCGCGGTGTTGATGCGCCGCCGCCGGTCGGTGATGGTGCCGTCGACGTCCGTAACGAGTGCCTTCAGCACGGTTTGAGCCCCGCCTGCTCGACCATGAACGCCGCCTCACCTTCGGGGAGGTTGGGGCTGTCCACCAGACGGGCGACCCGTTTGCCCCCTTTGCTCTTACGGAGGTAGAGCCGGAAGGTTGCGGTATGCCCGACGATATTGCCGCCGATCGGTTTCGTGGGGTCGCCGAAGAGGACGGCCGGGTTCGACATCACCTGGTTGGTCACGAGGCCGACGGCGTTGTGGTCGTCGATCAGTTTCAGGAGGTCGTGCATGTGGCGGTTCAGTTTCTGCTGCCGGGCGGCGAGGGTGCCGCGCCCCGCATACTCCGAGCGGAAGAGCGACGTCAACGAGTCGATGACGAAGAGCCTGACCGGGTAGTCGGTGGTCCGGAGGTCGTTTGCGAGCTCCCGGGCGGTCTCGAGGAGCAGCATCTGATGATCGGAACTGTGCGCCCGGGCGACGTGGATCCGCTCGAGGATCTCCTCGAGCGGCCCGATGTCCGCCTCTTCCGGGAGGCCGTTGACCATCTGCTCGATACGTTCCGGGCGGAACGTGTTCTCGGTGTCGACGTAGATGACCCCCCCGTGCAGGCCGCCGAGTTCCTCCGGGAGCTGGGCGTTGACGGCCATCTGGTGGACGATCTGGCTCTTGCCGGACCCGAATTCTCCGTAAACCTCCGTGATCGCCTGCGTCTCAAGACCCCCGCCGACCAGTTCGTCGAACTCGGGGACCAGCGTCTTGAGTTTCTTGATATCTTTTCTCTTATCCAGGATATCCCGGCCTGTTTTGAAGCCTCCGATATCCGCCATCTTCCGGGCGGCGAGGATCACCTTTTTTGCGGTCCCTTCGCCGATCTCGGCCGCTTCGGCGAGATCCGACGTTGTGGCCGTTGCAATGCTCTCAACGGTTCCGTATCCGGCCTCGCGAAGTTTATCGGCAGTGGTGGTCCCGACACCGGGTAAATCTTCAAGATCAATCTCTGACATCTCATTCCTCACTTGATCTCTCGTGGTCTTGTTGTGTTACACTAAGAGTCTATAGCGGGAGACATAAAGGTCGCTTGCCGTGCGGGGTGAAAGTGAAGATCGGGATCAGGGTTTCCGGGAGAGACGATCCAGACGGCGCTGCAGTTCTTCCCGATCGGGAATCACAGGCTCCAGGTGGTCCAAAGTGATCACGCCCCGATGCACGGTTCCTCTCGCGCGCACCATGCAGCCGACGGGCAACGGCCCGGCGAGGAGGTAGCAGGCGTCGCCGGTTTCAAGAGCGGTCCCCTGCCGGGTGGCGATGATCGTCCCTTCTACCTCCACGTCTTTCTCCTCTTTTGCGAGGACGACGAGAGCGCTTCCCCACGAGAGGTGCACCTCGAGGTCGCCGTACCGCCCCCGCTTCGCCGCACCGTTGTAGACCTCGATCCGGTCGCCGGGTGCCAGAAGTTCGTCTGCTCTCTCGCCCCAGACGACGACCGGGACCTCGCCGGTTTCGTCGGCGAGGAGAAGGTTCCGGACACTGGACGTCCTTCCGCTCCGGGTGACAAACGAATGAGGAGGCTGCACGCGGACAACCGTGCCGGCGAGCGAATACGTCCCTCCTTCCTCAACGTCCGCGACGGCATCCGTCGGGACGGCGATCTCCCGGTCGATGTACGAGACGGATGCCGACTCGCCGAGGCTGTACTCGACGCCCCGGTCGCTCTCCCGGAGAACGGCGCCGCGGATGACGACGCTTCTTCCCGCCTCGACCCCGAGCAGGGCATCAGGAGCCCAGGCGACGAGCCGGAAGATGCCGTCTTCATTCCCGATAACCGCATCGATCATCTCTCCCGGGCTCCCGTCGCGCCTCCTGAACGTCCGCGGGCTCCCGACGGCGATGAGCCTGACTTCGAGATCTTCTCCCGGTCCGGGAAGTACCGAGGGTTCAGTCTCCGCGCAGGCGATCTCGCACGCCGCTTCCTGGACCGCGACGGCCGTGACGTCGGGGACCTTTCCCCCGCCCTTCGGCCGGCCGAGGATCTCGAGCACGTCTCCTGCCTCGATCTCCTGGACGCCGCCGGCCTTCTCGTCCCAGAGTGTCAGCCTGGCCCTGCCGGTCTCGTCGCCCACTATCACGTTTGCGACGAGGCCGGCCGTGCCGTCGGGCCGCTCGAACTCCCGGGGTCCCTCGACGGCGAGCACCTTTGCAAAGAAGCAGACAAGGCTCGGAGACGCGGCGAGATCGCGTATCCGGACGTGCGCCCGCCCGATCTCTTTGACGACCAGCATCGCCGCCGTCCGTTCGTCCAGGAGGTCCCCCGACTCCGCCACCTTATCGAGAACCCGGTGCTCGAACTCCTTCTCTGAGAGGAGGTCGTCGACCAGAAGATAGTGGAACTTCACGGCAGCCGCTCCGGCCTTACGCCTGCCAGGAGGGTCTCACCATCGGGGCGGTCAGGTCGTCGATCGTCTCGGCCCGGCGCATCAGGGCCGCCTTCTTCCCTGCGAGGAGCACTTCGGCGCACCGGGGGCGGCTGTTGTACTGGGACGACATGGCAAACCCATAGGCACCGGCGTCCAGCACCGCGATGATGTCCCCGGCCGCCAGCTCGGGAAGCAGACGATCTTTAGCAAGAATATCACCCGTCTCGCAGATCGGCCCCGTAACGGAGTACTCTCGTGCGGCGGGGGCGTCCGCCTTGTTTGCCGCCACGACCTCGTGGTAGGCGTCGTACATCGTCGGCCGGACGAGCAGGTTGAACCCGGCGTCGACGTTCGCGAAGGTTTTGTGCGCGGTCTTGACTGAGTTGACCCGGGTTAAGAGGACCGTCGAGTCGGCGACGAGCCATCGGCCCGGTTCGACCCAGAGTTCGGGCTCGATCCCGAGTTCCCGGATGCCCCGGAGGAAGACCGGCACGACCGCTTCTGCGTAGTCTTCGGGCGTCGGGGCCCGTTCGGTCTCCCGGCGGTAGGGAATCCCGAGGCCTCCCCCGATATCGATGAACGAGGGTTCGACGCCGATATCGATGAGGTCGCGGGCGACGTCGATCAGGACCCTGACCTCATGGGCGAAGGGCTCCACGGCGAGGATCTGCGAGCCGATGTGGCAGTGGATGCCGATCGGGTTCGTATGCTCGAGCGAGAGCGCCTCCCGGTAGGCATGGAGGATCTGCCCCGCCGGGATGCCGAACTTGCTTGTCGCAAGACCGGTGGCGATCTTCGGGTGGGTGGGGACGTCGATCGCCGGGTTGACCCGGAACGCGATATCGACGGTCTTTCCCGCCTCCCCGGCCGCGGCATCGAGCTGCCGGAGCTCGTCGGGCGAGTCCACCGAGACCCGGATGCCTTTCTCGACCGCAAGAGCGAGGTCGGCGGGGGTCTTTGAGCTCCCGTTGAAGAGGAGCGACGCAGGAGGCATTCCCGCCGCGAGGGCGAGCGCGACCTCCCCGGCGGAGAAGACGTCGGCCCCGGCGCCCATCGATGCGAGGGTCCGGAAGACCGCAAGGTTGCCGTTCGCCTTTGCGGCGTAGAGCACCCGGACTTTCGGATAGCGCGCGGTGAGGGCGCCCGAAAGGCGGCGGAAGTTGTCCTGTATCCGCTCCTCGTCGGTGACGTAGAGCGGGGTGCCGAACCGGTCGGCAAGGTCAACCGTATCGTGCTCGCCGATCCGGAGGCGGCCGTTCCTGACGGAGAGGTGGGAGGGGAGGATCACAGGCCGAGCCCCCGCATCCGGTCCACCGCCTCGTTGATCCGCTCGATCGACCGGGTAATGGCGAACCGGACGAACCCTTCGCCGTTCCGGCCGAAGCCCACTCCGGGAGTCGCGACGATCCCGGCCCGGTCGAGGAGTTTTGCGGCAAACGCCATGCAGTCGTCGACCGGCACCCAGACGTAGAAGGTGGCCTTCGGTGCCCGGACGTCGAATCCGATCTCGGAGAGTCCCCGAACGAGCGCGTCCCGGCGCTCCCGGTAGACCGCGCAGGCCTCCCGCACGCAGTCCTGGGGGCCGGTGAGCGCGGTTATCGCAGCGTGCTGGATGGCGTCGAACGCACCCGAGTCGACGTTGGTCTTGACCCGGCCGAGCCCGGCGACTACTTGCGGGTTCCCGCAGGCCATGCCGATGCGCCACCCGGTCATGTTGTAGGTCTTTGAGAGGGAGTGCGTCTCGATCCCGACCTCCATGGCGCCGTCGGCCTCGAGGAACGAGGGCGCCCGGTAGCCGTCGAAGGTGATCTCGGAGTAGGCGTTGTCGTGGACGACGACGATCTCGTGCTCCCGCGCGAACTCGACGACCTCCTCGAAGAACGAGAGCGGCGCCGTCGCCGCGGTGGGGTTGTTCGGGTAGTTGATGAAGAGCAGTTTCGCCTGCTTCACCACGTCGGCGGGGATATCCTCAAGCACCGGGAGGAAGTTGTTCTCCGCCCGGATGGGCATCTCGTAGACCTTTCCCTCGGCAAAGAGGGTGGAGGTCTTGTAGACGGGGTAGCCGGGGTCGGCGGCGAGGACGACCTCGCCGGGGTTGACGAACGCCTCGGCGATGTGGGCGATGCCTTCCTTCGACCCGATGAGCGCGAGCACTTCCTTCTTCGGGTCCAGGTCGACCCCGAACCGGCCGCGATACCACTCTGCCACCGCCTCGCGGTAGGCGAGCATGCCGGTGTAGGAGGGGTAATGGTGGTTCTTCGGGTCACGGGCCGCGGTGCAGAGCGCCTCCACGATGTGCGGCGGAGTGGGGAGGTCGGGGTCGCCGACGCCGAGATCGATGACGTCGACACCCTGGCGCATTTTCTCCTCTTTCATCGCGTCAATGCGTGCAAAAAGGTACGGGGGAAGGTGATCCATGCGTCTTGCGTACATTACCCTGAGTATTGCGCACGGAACCCTATCTAATTTCTTGCCCGGGCCCCGCGGACCGGTGACACGTTGCGGTCTTACGGCCCGACGCCGTATCCGGACCTCCAATGGGACCCACGTCCCGCATACGAACCCACGCGCGGCGGCGACATCCCCGAAGCCGGGGTCATTGCACGGCTCCGGCCCCTCGGCCCGGGCGCCGGAGAACGGTTAAATACGGACGCTACGAAGATAACATCATGGTTCTCCCGGAGTATGTTGTAGTCTTCTGCACGGTCCCCGCCGAAGAAGCGGAGACGATGGCGAGGGCGCTCGTCGATGCCCGGTTGGCCGCCTGCGTGAACGTTACCCCTGTTCGGTCCTGCTTCCGGTGGGAGGGCAGGGTCTCCAGCGAGCCGGAACAACTCCTGATCGTCAAGACACAGTACCGCCTGCTCGACCCGCTCATCGCCAGGGTCCGGGGACTTCACAGTTACGACCTCCCCGAGATCATCGCCATACCCATCGTCGGCGGTTACGCCCCGTACCTGGACTGGGTCCGGGAGGAGACATCCTGATGGAGACCGTCGGTCGCACCGGGATTCAGGTGACGGGTGGCGGCGCGCACGAGGTCCACGACGACATCACCCTCGAAGACCACGTCCGGCTCTTCCTGAACGGGGAGTACCTCGCGACCCTGGTGGCAAGCCCCGACCGCCTCGATGACCTCGCAGCCGGGTTCGTCATCTGCGAAGGGCTGACCGATACCATCAGTTCGGTGGAGGTCTCCGGGAAGGACGTGCACATCACCGCCCCGGTCGGGAAGGAGATCCGGCTGGAGGTGGAGTCGTCCGGCGGCTACCGCGTGCTCGGCGAGCCCAAACCGGTCGCCTCGTCGATCACCGTCACGGCGGACGGTATCCGTGCAGTCACGGCGGCGGTCGAGTCCGATACCTGGAAAAAGACCGGCGCCGTGCACTGTTCGGTCCTCTTCTGCAACGGCGAACTCATCACCCGGGCATGCGACGTCGGCAGGCACAACACCGTCGACAAGGTCGTGGGCTACGCGGCCCTCCGGGGGCTGGACCGCTCGACCTGCATCCTCGGGTGTACGGGAAGGCAGCCTGCGGGGATGGTTGCAAAGGCGGCGAACGCGGGGATCCCGGTCATCGTCTCCCGCGCCGCCTCGACCGACCGCGGCATCCAGACGGCAGAGCGGGCGGGGATCACGCTGGTCTGCTTCTCGCGGGGAGAGCGGTTCACGATCTACACGCACCCGGAACGGGTGCCCGAGGTCCTGAGAACACTGGAGAGATCATGACGGAGAACGACGAAAAAACGGCGCTGATCCTGCTCGGGTGCCCGCAGGTGCCCGTCCAGACGAGTGTGGCGCTCTACCTCGCATACGGCTTGAAGCAGCGTGGCGTCCGGCCGGTGGTTGCCGGGACGGCGGCGGCACGAAAACTGATGGAGGTGGCCGACCCGGGTCGATACTACCTGGACGAGGTGACCGATCTCGATGACATGATCGACGAGATCACGGGGGGAGAACGGGATTTCGACCTCTGCTTCGTCTTCATCCACAATGATTCGGGAGTCGCCTACGCAGGTACTATGGCCTACATCTCAAAGGCGCGACTCTATGCGCTCATCTTCGGGGAGCACGCGGAGGAGCTTGCCGGCGAGATCGAGTTTCCCTGCGAGATCGTCGCGGCGAAAGCCGTGCACAACCCCATGCCGCTGAAGCGGAGACTCAACGAGGTGATGCAATGGGCGGCTGTCTCGAAGCGATGAAACCCGAGGTCGTTCTCTCCCAGACCTCTTTCCGGGAGGCGCGGGAGTATATCAAGAAGAACGTCCGGGAGTATTACGAGGTCGAGCCGGGCTACAAGATATTTGACGTCCACATCATCGGCGTCGCGCCGCTCTACGTCGGCGTGGAGGGCGAGCACCTCATATTCCCCTACACCAAGCCTTGCCATGGGACGTTTGTGGTAAAGGTTCCGGGCGGCGATGAGATCGCGCGGCTGCGGAAGAGGAAGTAAGCAGGTTCACCCGCGTGGCGGTATGCGATGCTTCCGGAGGAAGAGAACCGGAGCGCCGCAAGGCGTAAACCCGGGATAATGGTCGATCTCTCATTTTCTCCTCTTTAGGCCCGGACAGATGACGTACGAGTGCTCCAATCAAGGCGTGGCAAAGGTTTGCAGGCCTCTTTGGACGACTTCCCCGTTAGATTAAAACTATTTGTCCTATCAAAATAATCAGCGGGTATGTACCACTAAAACACATCTAATGCTATATTCATAACCTGTTTTGATATTAATATCAAAATTTTTAATACCCGCTCTCTCCTACATCAGGAAAAACGAGCAGATCGTAAGCAGATCGTCCGGCCCCATAACGACTGGATGTCAATCGATATCGTGGAGATCTCATGGTTAAAATCAGTTACAGCACGGTCGTAGCGGTCAGCATTATGGTTGTGGTCGTCGTTGCGATAGGGTTTTTCGTATACGGAAATACGTTCGATAAACCTGCCGACGGCCCGGAAAAATCCGGGATGACCGTCACGGACATGGAAGGCAGGACGGTGACGCTGAACGCTCCGGTGGAGCGAATCG
Source organism: Methanoculleus sp. UBA291 (assembly GCF_002499755.1). Taxonomy (NCBI): domain Archaea; kingdom Methanobacteriati; phylum Methanobacteriota; class Methanomicrobia; order Methanomicrobiales; family Methanomicrobiaceae; genus Methanoculleus; species Methanoculleus sp. UBA291. The sequence goes on from NZ_DANC01000029.1 coordinate 56,473, forward strand.
TGCTGATGGAGTCCTCGAAGACCGCCGAACTCGCGGCGATCGTGGGGGACGGCTTCGCCGAGAAGATCGTCGGCTGGGACAACGATATCAAGCAGAATGCCGGGGACGAATACGCCGTGTTCGTGGCAAAGTATCCGCAGCTGGCCGACATCCCGGATGTCGGGTCGCTGGACGACGGTACGTTCAGCATCGAGAAGGTGATCTCGCTTGAGCCCGACGTCGTCATCATGCATAACTGGCAATTTACATGGGCCGGAGATGCGACTGCGGATGCCCTGACCAAACTGGAACTGGCGGGAATCCCCGTGGTCTTCGTGGACTTTTACATGGACCCGATGGTGAACTCCACGAAGAGCATGCTGCTGCTGGGAAAGATCCTGGATAGAGAAGATCGGGCCCGAGAGATCGTGGACTTTTACAACGAGCAGACCGGCATCGTGTACTCACGCCTGGCTACCGTTAACGGAACCGGGCCCAGCGTCTACATCGAATGTGCGAGCAAGGACCCCTCAGACTACGGCATCTCCTACGGCGACGTGAGCTGGGGCTCGATCGTGAAGAAGGCAGGCGGGAAGAACATCGCGGAACCTCTTCTGGCCGGTACAAGCAAGGCGCTGAGCCCGGAGTATCTGGTCAGCCAGAACCCCGATATCGTCGTACTGACCGGCAGGAACTGGTCTACCCCCGGTTCGTTGAAGCTCGGATACACCACGACGCCGGAGGTGGCCCGGAGCACCATGACCGGGTTCGTTCAGCGCCCGGGATGGGACACGATAAACGCCGTTAAAAATCACGAGGTTTACGGGATCTATCACGGCTACTGCTTTAGCATCTACAACTTCGCGGCGCTGGAGGCCTTCGCCAAGTGGTTCTACCCGGACCTGTTCGGGGACGTCGACCCGGATGCGGTCCTCAGGGAGTACCACGATAGATTCATGCCCATCGACTACGGCGGCACGTTCGTCTACCGTTATTCCTGAAAGGGTGTGTGCGGGCGAGGCGTGTTGTCTTGAGGAGACGCGTTAAAACATGAACGTCGAGGCGAAGTCGGTATACGGCGAGATCGCAGGACAAAAATTGTTTTTCCTGCTTCTGACCGCGTCCATAATCGTTCTTGCCGTTATCGTCGACGTCATGACGGGGCCGGCCTCCCTGTCGCTTGACAGCGTCGTCTCGACGATCCTCTCTCCCGGAACAAGCGATTCATCCCTCTATGCCATCGTCTGGACGTTCCGGCTGCCCGTCGCCCTGATGGCCGTCGTGATCGGTGCGGCGCTCGGCATGGCGGGTGCTATGATGCAGACCATCCTGAACAACCCGCTGGCGAGCCCGTACACGCTGGGCATATCGTCGGCTGCGGGGTTCGGCGCGGCACTGGCGGTCGTGCTCGGCGTAGGCGTGGTACCGTTCGCGGAGACGGTGCTGGTCCCGGCCAACGCCTTCGTCTTTTCCCTCCTCTGCTGCATGATGATCTACGCGGCGGCCCGGCTGAAGAGGGCGTCGACGGAGACAATCGTGCTCGCCGGGATCGCGGTGCTGTTCATGTTCGATTCGCTGCTGATGCTGATGCAGTACCTTGGAAACCCCGAGCAGATCCAGGCGATCGTATTCTGGATGTTCGGCAGCCTGACGAAGGCCACCTGGACCAAACTCGGCATCATGGCCGTGATAGTGCTGGTGGTCGTCCCGGTGGTCATGATCGACGCCTGGAAACTCACGACGCTCCGGATGGGGGAAGATAAGGCAAAAAGCCTCGGGGTCAACGTTGAGCGGCTGCGGCTGAAGGGGTTTATCCTGATCTCGGTCCTCACGGCCGCAGCGGTGGCCTTCGTGGGCAGCATCGGCTTTGTCGGCCTTGTTGTGCCGCACATCTCCCGGATGCTCGTGGGCGAGGACCACCGGTTCTTTCTGCCGCTCTCCGCCCTGTTCGGGGCCCTCATGCTCTCTATCGCCTCGATCCTGAGTAAAATCGTCGTGCCCGGCATCATATTTCCCATCGGCGTCCTCACGTCGTTCATCGGGATACCGTTCTTTATCTGGCTGATCTTTTCGCGAAAGAGGGGATACTGGTGAAGCTGGAGGCAAAGCACCTGTCGTTTCGCTACAGGGCCGACCCGGTCCTGAACGATGTGTGCATCATTGCCGAGCCGATGGTCACGGCGGTCATCGGGCCGAACGCCGCGGGGAAGTCCACGCTGCTGAGGTGTCTCTGCGGGATACTGAAGCCGGAAGGATCCATCCTGCTGGACGGGAAAGACCTGAAGGCATACGGAAACGACGATCTCCTGCAGGCCGTCAGCTATCTGCCCCAGGACTCTTCCAGCAACGCGGCGCTGACCGTGTTCGAGGCGGTCCTGCTGGGGAGGCTGAACTCGCTCAGCTGGACGGTCACCGACGAAGACCTCTCGCTGACGCTGGATGCGCTGGAAAATCTGGGGATCGAGGAACTGGCGAAGGTGCCCCTGAACGAGCTCAGCGGCGGGCAGAAACAGATGGTCTCCATCGCCCAATCGATCGCCAAGAAACCGGCGGTCCTTCTCATGGACGAGCCCACGAACTCGCTGGACCTCCAGCACCAGCTCGAACTCTTCGACCTGATCAGGACGATCACAAAAAGACACGAACATGACGACGGTCGTCGCCCTGCACGACCTCAACCTGGCTGCGAGATACGGGGACAGGATCGTGCTGCTGAACTACGGGATGGTTGAGGCGACGGGAAGTCCGGAGTCGGTGATCACGGAAGAGATGATCCGGAACGTCTACGGCGTCAATGCCCGGGTGACCATCGACGATGAAGGGATACCGCAGGTCATACCGATCAATTCCGTCAGAAGGTGCGGTTCCGGAAAATGATGAGTTGATAGCATGGAAACGGATAGGAAAGAACCGGAAAGGGTCAAGAACGGAGTGCGAAGGTACTGGGACTACGGGAGCCGGTTCTACGACACGGCGCCGGGATCGGGCGGCGATGAGGAGAGACTCCTGTGGAAAGAGAATCTATCGCGGGCGATCGGGTCCGGGCCGAAGAAGATACTGGACGTCGGCACGGGAACCGGAGTCATCGCGCTGCTGCTGGCGGAGCTGGGCTACAGCGTCACCGGCGTCGACTTCAGCCGGGGGATGATGGAGGTCGCCAGGAAGAAGGCACTGGCCGGCGGTTCGGCCGTCAGGTTCCTGGAGGGCGATGTGGAGAACCTCCCGTTTGAGGACGGAACCTTCGACTGCGTCACCGCCCGGTATGTCCTGTGGACGATGGTCGACCCGGAAAAAGCGGTGCGGGAATGGGTGAGGGTCGTGAGGCCGGGCGGGACGATCGTCATCATCGACGGCAAATGGGTCACGAAAGGCCTGCTTCCGAAGGTCTCTGCGGCGACCTACCACACCTACCGATTCGTCAGGTACGGTAAGAACCCCTTTACCTATGACTACACCGAAGACGTCAGCGCCGGCCTCCCGAACCCGCACGGGGTCGAGAAGGAGCAGATCGTCGCATATCTGTCCGGGGCCGGCGCGACCGGCATCACCGTTACCGACCTCGAGCCGATCAGGGTTGCACAGAGAAGACGGCTGCCCTGGTACATGAAATATGCCAATGATCACCCGACTTACCTGGTGTCGGGCATTACCCCGAAGAACCACGACGAGGATGATGAAACATGACGTTAAGCGAGGACCAGATCAAGGGCGAGATCGCGAAACGATGGGATTACTCATCGCAGCGGTACGACAACTATCACGGTCACGGCATCAAGAGCGATGAAGAGGTCGCCTTCTGGAAGGCGTTGTTTGAGCGGATCCTCCCCGGGGAGCGGCTGAACGTGCTGGACGTCGGGTGCGGCACGGGGGAGATCAGCCTGCTGCTTGCCGGGATGGGTCATACGGTGACGGGCATCGACCTCTCTGAAAAAATGCTCGATCGGGCCGCATCGAAAGCAAAGGCGATGGCGCAGGCCGGCCGCGGAGTCGACGCGAGGTTCATGATCGGCGATGCCGAGACCCCTCCCTTCGAAAACAGCTCGTTCGACGCTGTCGTGACCAGACACGTGCTGTGGACGCTGCCGAACCCCCAGAACGCGGTAACCGGCTGGACACGGGCACTCAAGGAGGGGGGAACGCTGGCGATCGTAGACAGCTTATGGAACGACGGCAGTCTGGAGACGCGCCTGCGCCGGAAGATCGGGGACTTCCTGATCCTGGTCGTCGAAAGGAACGACATATCAAAGGACGGGTATTCGTCGGAGCTGAACTCGACGTTACCCCACTCGAGAGGCATATCGGCGGATACGATCCGGGCGTACATGGAGAATGCCGGGCTACGGGGTATCGGGACGGAGAACCTGGCCGACCTGATCGAGATCCAGAAAAGGCACATGCCGTTTCGGTATAAGATCAGTTACAAGTACAATTACTATGCTGTTTGCGGCACGAAATGAACGATCGCGGGTTTCGGTAATCGCCGCCCGCATTTCCTACAACCTCACGGAGTGATTTCGCCGGACGACGTCCGGCGCGAAAGGTGTACGGGATGACTGAAGAGTCGAAGATCGTCGAAGAGTATACGAAGGTAGAATCCAGGCGCGGACTCTCGGTGACGAGCGGCGCCGGCCACATGCGGCTGTTCGACCCCCGGGTGCTGGCGATGGGCAGGGGAGAGTACGGCAGGCTGTGGAGCGTCATTGCGCTCGGCCTCCTGATCGCATCGAGTTACATAGCCCAGGGCATCATCATCGCGCTCATCATCGAAGCCGTCTTCTCCGGCAAACCGGTTGCCGGATCGATTCCCCTCTTTTCCGGGCTGGTTCTCGTCATTGCCCTCCGGTGGGCGATGATCTGGGCCAACGACCGGGTAGCAGCCAGGGCCGCGACCAACATTGCCGTATCGCTCCGCCGGCGCATGTACCGCAAGCTGTACGAACTCGGCCCGGGCTGGATGCTCACCCAGAAGAGCGGCGTCGTGCAGGCGACGATCGTCGACGGAGCGGAAGCCCTTCAGAACTATTACGGACGGTTCCTGCCGCAGGTGATCGTGTCGTCCCTGGCAGGCCTCTCGATCATGGCGATCCTGCTCTACGTCGACGTGATCATCGGCCTCGTCGTCGGGGCGATGATGGTCGCCTCGCTGCTCCAGCCGCTCGCCATCTACCGGGGAGTCGGGTCCGGGATCCGCGTCTGGTTTGTCGCCATGCCGCGTCTCTTCGCGGAATACGTCGACAACATCCAGGGCATCGTCACGCTGAAGTCGTTCAACGCCAGCGAGCGGCACGGCGAGCAGCTGTACCGGAAGACGAACACCCTGTACGATGCGGAGATCGGCATACTCAAGGATGAGGTCCTCTGGGGCGTCCCCCTGGGGCTGATCGCGGCGATAGGCGGCACGGTGGCCATCGTGATCGGCGCGTTGCGCATGGATGCAGGCAGCCTCTCGGCAGGAGGCCTGCTTTTCGTGCTCCTCCTGGTCAGGGAAGCGCTGCGGCCGGTGGCCGATCTCCGGCAGACGATCCACTTCTCGTTTGCAGGCATGGGCGCTGCCGAGGGGGTTCTTGATATCTTCGAAGCCGTCCCTCCTGCCCCCGCACCGGCCGATCCCGTTGCACCGGGGAAGCTGGAGCCGGCGATCGCCTTTGAGGGCGTCACGTTCCGGTACCGGGAAGGGGATGCTCCCGCCGTGGACAACCTCTCGTTTGCCGTGCAGCCCGGAGAAAAAGTGGCCATTGTCGGCCGCTCGGGCAGCGGTAAAACGACGGTGACGTCGCTGTTGCTGCGGTTTTTCGATCCTCAGGAGGGGGTGATCCGGCTCGGGGGCGAGGACATCCGGCGCATCCGGCCGGAACACCTGCGTGCCATGTATTCCGTCGTGTCCCAGGACACGTACCTGTTTCACGGCACCGTACGCGACAACCTCCTGCTGGCAAAGCCGGGCGCCTCCCGGGAGGACCTGGAGAGCGCGGCCAGAACCGCTTTGGCCCACGAGTTCATCGCCGCGCTCCCCCGGGGCTACGATACCGTGGTGGGGGAGAGGGGCGTAAAGTTGTCCGGCGGCGAACGCCAGCGCATTGCCATAGCCCGGGCCGTCTTGAAGGGCGCACCCGTCCTCGTGCTGGACGAGGCGACCTCCAGCGTGGACGTCGCCAATGAATCCCTGATCCGGGAGGCTGTCGACCGGGTTTCCCGCGACAGGACGACCATCGTCATCTCTCACCGGCTCTCGGCCGTACGCGACGCCGACAGGATCTACGTGATGGAGAAGGGTCGGATGGTCGAGTCGGGGTCCCACACCGACCTCAGCCGCTGCAACGGCAACTACCACGCTCTGCTCATGGCCGAGGGGGAATGCGTATGAGCCACGAGCACCACGGTGATCACAGCCTGCCCGTCGGCCGGGTATTCCGGAAAGTCCGGGTCATAGATCGCCTGCTGGGCACATACCGGCTGCCCCTGCAAAAAGTACGGATCGCCAGCGTGATCATACAGACGCTCGGCATACTGGCGGCATTGGCCGGCGCATACCTGGTGGGCGCGGTGCTCACGGGAGCCGCGATCGCCGATCAATGGATGACGATCACCCTGCTTGTCCTCTTCACCGTCATGCAGTTTATTCTCTCGAATGTCAACATCTACTGGTCCCACGTCATAGCCTTCCGATCGCTTGCTGAAATCCGCAAAGCGCTGTACAAGAAACTCGACAAACTCGCGCCCGCATACGTGATCGAGCGGCGATCGGGGGATCTGGCGAGATCGGCGCTTTCCGACGTCAACCTGCTCGAACTCTACATCGCACACACGCTGCCGGAATTTTTGCAGGCGATCGTGGTGACTCCCATCACGCTGCTCGTCATCGGGGCGATCCACTGGAGCCTCATGATTGCACTGGCACCGTTCCTCGTTGCCGCGGTGACCGTACCCGACTGGTTCGCCCGGCGGGCGGAGGAGCAGGGCCGGGAGTATCGGGCGTCCGCAGGGGAGATGAGCGCGGACGTGATCGACGGCGTGCAGGGCCTCCGGGAGATCGTGACCTTCGGGGCCATGGAGCAGGCGACAAAACGGCTGGACACCGGCCAGCAGCGATACTCGGACGCATACGTCTCCTATGAAGGCCGCAGCGGCCTGGAGCGCGGGTCCGGCGACGCCCTGCTGGCGGCGGGGATGATCGTCACGGTCGCGCTGGGCGGGTGGCTGACGACGCAGGGGCACATGGATATGGCGTTGTATCCGGCCGCCACGGTCCTTGCGGCGATGGCGTTCATGCCCGTCATGCACCTGATGAACATCGCCCGGCAGCTGAGCCAGACGTCCGCCGCGGCCGAACGAGTCATGGACATAATGAACACGCAGCCCACGGTGATCGACCGTGTCGCGTCCCCGCCCGGAGGGCCGATCGTTCCGACGATCAATTTCGAGGACATCCGTTTTCGTTATGCTCCGAAGCTGCCCGAAGTGCTGAGGGGAGTGACGTTCGGGGTGTCGCCGGGAGAGACCGTCGCCCTGGTGGGCTGCTCCGGCGCCGGGAAGTCGACGTGTACCTACCTGCTGCTGAGACTCTGGGACCCGACGGCCGGCTCCGTCAGGGTCGGCGGCCACGACATCCGCGACTTCCCGCAGGAATATCTTCGGGGCATGATCGCCTACGTCCCGCAGGACGTTTATCTCTTCAACATCTCCGTGAGGGAGAATATTCGCATCGGTCGCGGCGACGCCACGGACGCCGAAGTTGAAGATGCGGCTCGTCGAGCCTTCGCTCTCGACTTCATCACGGCGCTGCCCGACCGGTGGGACACGGTGCTTGGGGAGCGGGGGGCCACGCTGTCGGGCGGACAGCGGCAACGCATCGCGATCGCGAGGGCGTTCCTGAAGGGCGCTCCCATACTGGTGATGGACGAGGCCGTGTCCAGCCTGGATACCGAGTCGGAGATGAACGTTCGCAAAGCCGTCAGGGAGGTCAGCCGGGGGAGGACGACACTCATTGTGGCGCACCGGCCCTCGACGATCCGGTCTGCCGACCGGATCATCATGCTGGAAGAGGGGCAGGTTGCGGAGACAGGGTGGTTCGATGAATTGATGGAGAGCGGCGGGGCCTTCTCCCGCTTGATGGCGTCTCAGGTCGAGATTGCGCAGCCGGTAGATGGAGCGCCGTAAAACCGGGCGCCGGTATTTATCAGAGGGTCATCCCGGAATATTCCGTAAGTCAGCAGGTCTATCGCTATCGGGGCATTGACGTGCCGGGTTTCCTCCATCGCCGCCATTCCGCGAATCCGGGACCGTTGAGAACACCCAGCCCTGGTATTCCAATTGTTTCCAGAGATGCCTTCTCGACAAAGGAGGGTGCGGAGTTCTTCGACCCGGGTTCGAAGATGGAAAGGGACACGATCCATCCGTGGGGGAGATCTCCCCGTCTGGCTCTCTCACTCCAGAGATTAAAAAAAGGAGGTATAAATCCTCCAGAACGGTACCTACTATTAAGAGAATGGATCGCAGATTTTGCCCGCCAGGGATGCGGTCGGGTCGTATCCCGCCGGGATATCCCTGGTCTGCCGGTCCCCCATACGGAAGAACAGAACAATGCGTGTCCGGAGAACATCCTCATGGCAGATGATCGTGAAACGCGGCGGCAACCGACTTCAGCAGGGATATCTGAATTGACGGCTGATGCGGACGGGTATCGGGCCCTGTATATGAGCGAGACCCTGAGCGGACCGCTGAGGGTGCTGTTGATTGGGGAGAGCCCCGGCGACTCCCGGCGCATCCGGGAGATGCTCGGGGAATGCGGGAGCGAGATTGAACTGGTGCACTGCGAACACCCCGAAAACGGGCTTGCCGCGATATCGGAGGGGGGCGCTGGAGTCGTGCTCTTCAACCTCGACCTCCCGGGCGGCCGCGGGACGGCGGTCTTTGACCGGCTGCGGGAAGCGGCGCCCGATACCCCGATCATCGTGCTGACCGCGGAAGGCGACGATCCCGCCGTACTCCGTGCGATGCAGCGTGGCGCGCAGGATTACCTGGTCAAAGATAAGATGGATGCGGAGTTGCTCTGTCGGGCCGTCAGGTACGCGAAGGAGCGTGTGCAGGCGGAACGTGCGCTCCAGCACTCGGAAGCGATGTACCGCAGGCTGGTCGAGAACCTCAACGAGGGTGTCCTCACCGTGGACAGGGCCGGTATCATCACCTTCGCAAATCCGCGTATGGAGGAGATCCTCGGTTATCCGGCGGCGCGCCTGGTCGGGTTGCCGGTCGCCGGATTCTTCGATCCCGCAGGCGTTCCCGACCCGGCCGCAAAGAACCCGTTCTGCCGGGGGATCGATCAGGGGCGTGAGTTCGAACTGGATCTCCGCCATAGCGACGGGAGATGCGTCCACGTGCTCGCGGTCACGTCGCCGGTCGTCGACGCCGCCGGCGCTTTCGGGGGCTGTATTGCCGGGATTCTCGATATTACCGGCAGGAAGCGGGCGGAAGAGGCGCTCAGGCGGAGCGAGCAGAAATACCGGTTCGTCGTGGAGAGCCTCAGCGAGGGGATCTGGGTGTCCGATCCGGATGCCTGCACGTCGTTTGTCAACCCCCGGATGGCGGAGATGCTCGACTATGCCCCGGAAGAGATGATTGGGACGCCGCTTTATTCATACCTTCCTCCTTCCTGTGTTGCCGTGATGCAGGACCGCCTGCGTCGCCTGAAGGGCGGCAGCCGGGAACAGTTCGAGTGCGACTTCGTCCGGAAGGAGGGCTCCCGCATCACCGCACTGGTGTTTGTGTCCCCGTTCACCGACGGGTCCGGCCGGTTCCGGGGCTCGATTGCCAGCGTGATGGATATCACCGAGCGCAAACGTGCCGAAGAAGAGATCCGGGTCCGGAACAAGCAACTCATGGTACTCAACCGGATCATCAGTGTCTCTGCCTCCTCCCTCTCCCTTGCCGAACTCCTGGAGGAGTCGCTCGATAAGACGCTTGAACTGATGGGTCTCCACGTCGGCATCGTCTATATGCTCGATGCCGAGCGCAAAAGGGCCCTGCTGCAGTATCAGCGTGGCGTGCCGCCGGCGTATATGCCTCAAAACCGCATCCTCCGGGTCCATCACTGGCCGTTCAACTTCATCTTCATCGCAGGCCAGCCCCGCTACATCGAGCGGCAGTCCGACCAGAACGCCATCGAGGCGGGGCTGCTCGAAGAGCTCGAAGTCTCGGCGCTCGCGTGTATCCCTCTCATCGCCGAATCGGTCGTTGTCGGGGCGGTCTATGTGGCGAGCAGGGAAAAGGAGTCCTTCTCTCGCGAAGAGAGGACGCTCCTTGAGACGATAGGTAAAGAGATCGGGTCGGGCATCCTGAAGGGCATGCTCCACAAGAAACTGGAAGCGGCAAACCGGGAGGCGAACCTCTACCTCGACATCATGACGCACGACATCAAGAATGCCGAGAACGTTTCCAGCCTCTACGCCGATCTCCTCCTCGAGACGCTCGGGGAAGAGGCTGCACCGTATGCCCGAAAGATCCAGAGCAGCATCCGCAAGAGCGCCGAGATCATCGGCAACGTCACCACGATCCGCCGCATCCATCATGATTCGCCCGATATCGGGCCGGTCGACCTTGGCGCCGTCATCCGGAAGGAAGCGGCGGCCTTCCCGGGTGTTACGATTGAGTTCGGCGGCGCCTCCTGTCAGATCTGGGGGGACGACCTCCTCCCGGAAGTGTTCACGAACCTCATCAGGAATGCCGTCAGGTTCGGCGGATCGGGTGTCAGGGTCGCCATTCGGGTAGAAGAGTATGACGGCGAGAGCGTGCTGGTCTCGGTCGAGGATACCGGGCCGGGCATCCCGGACGGGATGAAGGAGTCGATCTTCCACCGGTTCGAGCGCGGGCGGGTCGATGGGTGCGGCGACGGGCTCGGGCTCTTCATCGTCCGCACTCTCATCGAACGCTACGGCGGCACTATCCGGGTGGAAGACCGGGTCGAGGGGCGGCCGGATCTCGGCGCGGCGTTCCGGTTTACCCTCCGTGAAGTTCTCCCCTCCGGGGACGACGAAGACGACGACGAGCGCCCGGACGGGGAGGAGGGCGGGTAAAGCCTCCCCGGGGCGACCCGCCTATGGGAGGGGAGTCAAAGGCATCAGCGGTTCTGGATTGTCAGACAAGCGGGTCCGGCTGCCGTTCCCCGAGCGCCGGGAGACTCGTGGGTTTGATCAGCACCCCCTCGCTGCTCCGGCGGATCTTTTCGAGGACCAGGTCCTTTGCCTTCGCCGTGAGAATAAAGATCGGGATTGAGATACCGGCCTGCAGAGAAGCGTTCCGGCCGACAATCTCCCTGACGGTCTTCGAGGCGCAGGCGGTCATCATGTCCGCCGAGGCGGCGAATACCTCTGCTTCGTCCGGGGTCAGCCCCGTGACGTGAACCCCGAAGATGACGGCGTCCGGATAGAGCCTCCGGATATTCTTTGCATCCTCGGCCCGCGCGACCGTCACCGCAACGCTGCTATACCCCAATTCGTAGGCACGTTCGACGCCGGCGGCCTGGTCCAGGCGTGCGTGGGCCTTATCGATCACAACCCCGCCGCTCTCCTCGATTCGCCGGATCACTTCCGGGTAAGGGGTTGTTGCGACGAGACCGGACATTCTCCCGCCGATCCCCTGTACGAGGGCGGGTGTTGTCACGATGACGGTCCCGGCACCGTCGCAGGCAAGGACGACCGCATCGATAAATCCGGCAAAAAGACCGAAACTCAGGATCTCGGACGCCCCGAACCCGACGAACTCCCGGGTGTCCAGCACCTCCCGCTCCGGCGTACACATCCCCCAGGTCTTGATGCGGTTCTCGATGTTTGCTTTCACGGCGTCTTTCGTGATTTCAGGAACGGGAAGGGCAAACCGTTTTGCAAGGGGGCATTCTTTTATCCGCGCTTCGCCGACCTCGACGACCTCTCCCCCGCGAATGACGATGCGGCTCCTCCCGATCGCTTCTATAATATGTTCGTCACGTGCCTCTGTCATGATAGGATGCCTGCCTGTAGGGGTATCCGTTTCCCGGTTTAAAAAGCTCGGTCCCGCGGCCAAATTGACCGGTTGATCCCCCCGAAAATTGCCGTCAATTATTGCCGCATCGCCAAGGAGTATCGTCGAACCCGGCATAACCACCTATTATGACCCGCAGCAGAGGCAGTCCGGACCCCGCTGAAAGACGCAACCGGTGGACCTCCTGGCTTGAGATCGGATCGGTGGTCTTCTACGGGGCGGTGATCGTTGTGAGCATCGCGATCGCACTTATGGAACTGCAGATCTGTTTTTGAGCAACGGGCCGGTCCCGTCCGCCGACGTTTTCTGAAAGATTGCCCCCGGGAAGAGGTGAGGCTGGCAAACCGGGCTGGGGGGCAACGGGAATCCCCCATTCCCGTGCCTGCGTCTCGATCAACCCTTCGTATTCACCTCGTCGGGCAAGGAGGCCCCCTGCGCAAGCAGGGGGAGAAATTGCCCGTAGCAAGCCCCGTACACTTTCGCGCCGCGGGAGTTAGCTTATAGACCGCTGAGCGGCAAATCTTAGAATCAATGGCACTGCGAGTGGTCAGCAATTATCTCCATCTTCCCCGGAAGACGTTCCAGATTCTCGATACGCTCGCGTACCATGCCAAGAGCATGTATAACGTAGGACTGTACAACGTCCGGCAACACTACGCTACACACCAGGAAAACACCCAGATCCTTCAAGGGATCCGGCCGGATCTCACCTCGGGGGTTGACATCCTGGTCGGATCCTACCTCCCGTTTACCCGGAAGAAGGACTTCCCCTACAAAGCGTGCAGCAACTACGCTCAATCCAAGCCGAACGAGAACTTCGGCCTCCTGCACAACGACAATGCCCAGCAGACTCTCCGGTCGGTCGAAGAGGCATACAAGAGTTACTTTGAACTGCTGAAGTTGTATCGCACGGGGCAGCTCGAGTACTGTCCGAGTCCTCCCCACTACCTCCCCAAAGATGGGCGGTTCAAGCTGGCGTTCCCCCGGGCGCACCTGACGATCCGCAACGGGTCCGTGACGCTCGGCATGTCCCTCACGTTCAGGAAGCAGCATGGCCTGACGGGGAAGGAACTCACCTTCCCGATCCCGCCGTGCATCAAGCCGCACCAGATCCGGGAAGTCGCGATCCTGCCGGTCAACGGGGGGAAGGCGTACAAGATCGAGTTCTGCTACACCGTACCGAACCAGCCTCAAAACCTTGATCCGAACCAGTACCTCGCTATCGATCTCGGGCTCACCAACTTTGCGACGATGGTTGACACTGCCACCGGGGCTGCCGTCATTCTTGGCGGTAAGCGTATCAAGTCAATTAACCGGTGGTACAACAAGGAGAATGCGCGGTTGCAGAGCATCAAGGACAAGCAGAAAATCGGTGGGATCACGAAGCGGCAGGCCCGGCTGCTGAAAAAGCGGGACTGCCGGATCGGGGAAGCGATGAACCGATATGCAGTCTGGATCGTGAACTATGCCCTCCAGCACCGGATCGGCACCGTGATCCTCCCTCGCTGGGACGGGATCAAGGACAAGATCAATCACGGCAAGCGGGGGAACCAGAACTTCGTGCAGGTCCCCTATCCCAAGTTCCGGCAGAAACTGAAGAGCAAGTGCGAGTTGTTCGGGATCCGGTTCGACGATACGCACTCGGAAGCCTACACCTCGCAGGTCGATGCTCTGAACCTTGACCCGATCCGGAAACCTCCCTACGGGAGAACGCGGCGGGTCAAGAGAGGGTTGTATCAGAGTGCCCGGGATACTCTGATCAATGCCGACGTCAACGGTGCTCTGAATCATTTGAGAAAAGTAGCCAGGGATTCGTCGACCGAAGGGAGCGTGAGCACCGCTAGGTGCGATTCCGTGGTCCCACGGATAATCGGTAGGGGCCGCGTCAACCGTCCCGTGCGAATAAGGACGTCTTTTGAACCGTCAACCTTCGCACACATTAAAGTGCAGCCCTGTGCCCCGCAAGGGGCCCCAGCCGCAAGCCCCCTGCGTTAGCGGGGGGTAGTTGACGGGACCCCTGCAAGCAGACCTGGTTTGGCTGGACAAGAATTACAGTCGCTGCGTTAGCGGGGGGTAGTTGACGGGACCCCTGCAAGGGCATACTCAAGGTCCGCGCAGAGGTCCTCGGGGTCCTCAAGACCGACCGAGAGCCGGAAGATCCCGTCGCCCGCGAACGCCCGGTACGACCGTTCCTGCGCCGGGGTCATCCGGAAGGAGGTCCGGAGCATCTCGTCCGTGGGAAGGTAAAAGACGAGGCTCCGTACGTGGCCGAGCGAGACGGCGTAATGGATGATCGAGAGCCGGTCGGCGAGGATCTTTGCAGCGTTTGCACCGTCTGCTACCTGAAACGTCAGCATACCGGAGAAGTTTTTGAGCTGGCGCGCCGCCAGAGCATGCTGGGGGTGCGAAGCAAGGCCGGGATATACGACCCGGGTCACCTTCGGGTGATCCTCCAGGAACTTTGCAACGGCAAGGGCCCCTGTTTCGTGGGCTTTCATCCGGAGGGGGAGGGTCGATGCGCCCCGCTGGATGAGCCAGGCATTGAACGGGCTTAATATTCCGCCGGTCCGGATCTCGACTTCTTTCCTGATGCCGGCCATGTCTTTTCTGTTCCCGAGAACCGCACCTCCGATGGCATCCCCGTGCCCGCAGATGTACTTGGTCAGGGAATGGATCACATAGTCGGCGCCAAGTTCGAGCGGGTGGATGCCTATGGGCGAGGCGAAGGTGGCGTCCACGGCGACCTTCGACCCGTTCTCATGTGCAATGCCGGCGACGGCTTCAATATCGGTCAGACGGAGGATCGGATTTGCCGGCGTCTCCGCATAGACGAGCCGGGTATTCGGGCGGAGTGCATCCCGGAGGTTCTCCGGATCGGACATGTCGACCTTCGTGACCGATATGCCCAGACGTGGGATGAGTTCGTTCGTCATCTCCGCCGTCGCGGCATAGGATACGTCGCTGATGACGAGGTGATCTCCCGCGGAGAGGTTGTACAGGAGCAGCGCGGTGACGGCTGCCATGCCGCTTCCGAACGCCACGGCCGCCTCCGCCCCCTCGAGGGCGGCAAGTTTCTGCTCCAGCTGATCCACGGTCGGGTTCTTCCAGCGGGAGTACAGATAGGGAGTTGCATCTCCGAAATCTTCGGCGGAGAACGAAGCACCGGCATCGGCGAGGAACGTTGTCGACGTGACGATGCCGGGAGCCGACGCTCGCGTCACGGGATCGGGGGTCTCCCCGGCATGGACCGCGTCGGTCATAAGTCCCCGGTGGGGGGTGTTTTTTTCTGTCACTCGTATCATATCCTAAAAAGTCGTTCGCCCAAAACCGCCGGCCACGCGAGTATCATCACGGGCCGCCGGAGGGAGATCCCCGGAGCATTCCGGTAGAGGCTTGTTGTTACACTCCCGTATTGGAAGGGAGAAGGGATAGTTCCTCAATTTCGGGCAATTATTGCCGCGTCCTGTTCCGGGCGCCCGACAATGGGGAAATAAGAGATGCCAGCGTTCGGCGGCGCACCGCCGGGACCGCGATCAGAGCGACGGGTCGGTTACGGTGATCCCGGCGGCCGTCATCCGCTCGCGGATCATGTCCGAGACCTCGAACTGTTTTTTGGCGCGCAGTTCCGCCCGGATCTCCTGAAGGACGCGTATGGGCACGCTTGCCTCGCGCAGGAAATTTATTCCGAGGATCTCCCCGAACTCTTTCAAAGCCCCGATATCCCCGTTCGCGGCGAGTTTCTGGACGGCGGCGAGCGCCATCGGTGTGTTGAGGTCCGATTCCATGGCATCGATGAACGCTTTTCTTCCTTCCCGGTCCTCTCCGGCATCTTTTTTTGCAGCCGCACGGATATGTTCGAGCGCCCGCGCCGCATGTGCTATTCCCTCTTCGGTGGCCTGAAGCGGGGACCGATAGTGCGACAGCAGAATATAATATCTCAGGACGTCTTTATTCCAGGTCTTGAGCGCGTCCCTGACGGTGATGAAGTTGCCGAGCGATTTCGACATTTTCTTCCCTTCGACCGTCAGGAATCCCGTGTGCATCCAATACCTGACCATCGGGTGCTTTCCTTCCATCGATTCCATCTGCGCGATCTCCGCTTCATGGTGGGGAAAGATCAGGTCCAGCCCCCCGCCGTGGATGTCATACTGCTGCCCGAAGTATTTCTCGGTGACCGCAGTATCCTCGATGTGCCACCCGGGCCGCCCCCGGCCCCAGGGGGAGTCCCAGGTATACTCTCCGAATTCTCCGAACTTCCAGAGCACAAAGTCCAGAGGTGTGCGTTTTCCTTCGCCGGTTACCCGGCTGATGCGGTCCGTTCCATGCTGGCCGGACAGCTCTCCGTTGCGCTCGAACGTACTCACGTCGAAATAGACTCCGGCCTCTGTGACGTATGCCGCGCCGCGCCCGAGCAGGCGCTCCGCCTGGGATAGGATCTCCGGGATATGCGTGGTGGCGCGGGCATGGTAACTCACCGCATCGATTCCCAGGGAGCGCATGTCCCGGAGGTATGCGGCCTCAAACGTTCGTGCGAGTACGCTCTGGGGCACGCCCTCTTCCTTTGCGCGGTTGATGATCTTGTCGTCGACATCGGTGATATTCTGGAGATAGAATACTTCCAGCCCCGTCCACCGGAGGTACTTCGCCAGGACGTCAAAGACGATGTAGGTCCTGGCGTGACCAAGGTGCGAGTAGTCGTACACCGTCGGGCCGCAGACGAATAAGTATACCCTGCCAGGGTTACGGGTCACGAGCGGCTCTACGGTTCTCGATAACGTACTGTAGAGGTCCAAGTACCGATCTCCTCCATCGGACGCCGGCGGAGGGAGTCGAACCCCCAAACATTCGCTTTGCAGGCGAAGGCATTATACCGCTCTGCCACACCGGCTTCGTGCTGCTTCCCGCTTCGCGGTTGCGCGGCCCTTTCCGGCACACCCGGCTGCCGTACTCTCCGGGAGTGATGTGCCGGTCGTCAACGGCGATCATCGGGTGATCTCTCGTGCCTATGTATCCATCACTTTTAGTCGTATTGGTTACCGTGAAGGGATACCTCCTGCAGCGGGCCCTCATGGTGCGGTGCCGTCTTGAATGTTTGTCCTGCCCGGAGCCGCCGCCTTTCTGCAGGATCGCTCCGCATCCATTGATAAAGGAGCCGGAGAGTTGCGGCCCCGTATAAATGGTCTGATGATCCGGATATGCGGGGGTTGTATCCTCCTCGTTTTCGAGGAAGGCATATCGTCGGCTTTCCGTCGGGACCAGGGCTGACATCTTGCCCTGATATCAAAAGATTTAAGGCGTATGACTGCTACTTTACCGTCGTGGCATCCACATACATCCGGGTTATCCAGTTCCTTGCGGCGATCGCGGTCTGCCTGCTTGCGGGGCTGATCGGGTCGGTCTTCACGACACCCGCCGTTCCGACCTGGTATGCCGCGCTTGCAAAGCCCGACCTGACCCCTCCGGCGTGGATCTTTGGCCCCACCTGGACGGTGCTCTATATCCTCATGGGCGTCGCGCTTTACTTCGTCTGGAGCAAGGGGTGGGGGCAGAAGAACGTGCAGGTCGCCATGACGATCTTCGCCGTCCAACTGGCCTTGAATGTCCTCTGGTCGTACTTCTTCTTCGGACTGCAGTCACCGTTCTTCGCTCTCCTCGGGATCGTGCTCCTCTGGGTTGCTATCCTCATGACGATCGGCGCCTTCTACCGGGTCTCCGTGCCCGCGGCGGTGTTGCTCGTCCCCTACCTCCTCTGGGTGAGTTTCGCGGCGTATCTCAACTACGGCATCTACGTTCTCAATCCGTAAAAATGACCTATTTTCCGGGGGCAAGGCCCCCGGCGCCGGGATTTGTGAAAGATGTCGGGCGTCAGCGTTTATCGATCTGCCGCCAGACGTGGACGAACCGCTGCAGTGCGGTGTAGTGTCCGAATATCCCGAATATGACGAGGAGCCACCCGAGGAAGTTCATGCCATATATCGTTTCCGGGAGCAGCACCGTGAGCGCGCCGGCGATGATGATCAGCACCAGGCGGTCCGCCCGGCCGAGGATGCCCCCGTAGTACCTGCCGACCCCGACGGCCTGCGCCTGGGTGCCGAGGTACGAAGACATCAGGACGCCGGTCAGGGCGAAGACGCCGATCGGCCAGGGGGCGGCGCCGCCTGCGAAGATGCCGGTGATGATGAATATGTCGGCGTAGCGGTCGATGACGTGGTCGAGGAAGTCGCCCCGAAGGCCCGCGGCCCCCGTGTCCCGTGCGAGCGCTCCGTCAAGAGCGTCGAAGACGGCGTTCAGGACGACCATGACGATCCCGAGCACGACGCCCCCGGCATAGAACGCTATACCCGCGAGTATCGATACGAAGAAAGATGCAACGGTGAGCCCGTTCGGGGTGAGCCCGATCTTCTTTGCCAGGTTCACCATGGGCTGAATGATGCCCTGCATCTGCGGCCGGAACTGGTCCAGTGTCATGCCCCGGGCTCCAGATACCCTGTCCAGTCGATGGACCCGTAGGACGCCGGCAGTTCCCCGCGAATAAACTGCTCTATCCGGTCCGCACACTCGCCGACCGGGAGATCGGTCGTATCCACCTCAAGGACGCGCTCTCCCGGATGCTCTTCCAGCGTCTCGATCAGGATGACGTCGAGCGCCTCCGCCTCGACGTTCTCGGCGACCTTCCCGGCGGGATAGTTCCTCGGCATAAGGCGTTTCCGGAGGACGTCCGGCCGGCACCGGAGGACCACCACCCGGTCGCAGGGGAGGAGGTGTGCGAGGTGGCCCTCGACGATCCCGTCGACCGGCTCGAACTCTTCCGCCCACCGGTCGACGTCCACCACCAGGGTCTCGCGGCAGGGGTCCTCCTCGATGACGTAGGGCCGCACGGTATCGGTCAGCCGGACGACCCGGTGGCCCCGCTGTTCGAGTTCCGCCGCAACGGACGTTTTTCCGGTTCCCGGCGTGCCGGTGAGGCCTGTCATCATAGGTCGCGAATCGCCTCGAGGAATCGAACGTTTTCCCATTCTTCGCCGATGCTGACCCGGATATAGTGGTCTCCGAGCCCCGGGAAACTGGTGCAGGACCGGACGAGGACTCCCCTCGCCGCAAGGTGTTCCACCGCCTCATCACCCGTGCAGGGAGCGACGTCGATCATGACAAAATTTGCGTCCGAGGGGAACGTCGTAAACGGGGTCTCATTCCGGAACCGCAGCCTCCACCGCCGGACGTGGTCGCGGACCTCGCGCACCCGGTCGGGGTCCGCGAGCGCCCCGACGGCAGCCGCTGCGGAGACCGAGTTCAACGCAAACGGCGTCGCCGCCCGGCGATAAAACGGCTCCAGCCACTCCGGGACGAAGGCGTAGCCGACCCGCAACCCGGCAAGGGCGAAGATCTTCGACATCGTCCGTCCGAGGACCAGGTTGTCGTGCCGCCGCATGAGGGGCCGGTAGTCGATATCTGAAAAGTCGACGTAGGCGTTGTCGAGGAAGAGCAGCCCCTCCGTCTCCTCGAGGATCTCCTCGACCGTTTCGGGGGAGACCGAGTTCCCCGTGGGGTTGTTCGGGGAGCAGAGGAAGGCGAGTTTCGCCCCCCGCGAGGCTTCAATGAACTCTGCCGGATCGACCGAGAAGTCCTCCCGGCGGGGGACGTTCACGACCCGGGCGCCGTGCGCCGCGGCCGCGAGCCCGTAGAACGAGAAGGTGGGGGTCGAGACGACCACCGCTTCCCCGGGCTCGACGACCGTCCGGATGACCGTCTCGATGACGCCGTCCATCCCCGCACCGGTGACGAACCGGTAGTCACCGTGGTAGCGGCGGAGAGCCTCGACGAGCGCCGCCGTCCGTTCGTCCGGGTAGCGATTGACCGTCCCGAGCGCAGCCGTCGCTGCTTCGATTGCGGCCGGTGTCGGCGGCCGGGGATTCTCGTTGCTTGCAAGGCGGGCCACCCGGTCGATGCCGTGCTCCCGCGCGACGTCCTCCGCCTTCTTCGCGTAGGAGTAGCCGTTCGCTCCCGCGAAGCACGCTCTAACCAAGCGCCGCATTGATGACACCGACGGCTGTCTTGATCTCTTCGTCCGTGATCACGAGCGGCGGGACGAGGCGGAGGTTCCCGTCGGCGGCGCAGTTGACGAGCACGCCGTTCTCGGCACAGGTCCGCTGCACTTCCGGACACCGGTCGCCGACCGAGATCCCGATCATCAGGCCGCGGCCGCGGGGAGTGTGGCGGGAGAGGCCATTCATGAACATCTCGCCCTTCCGCGGGATGTCGGGGAGGATCTCCTCGATGACGTCGATCGTCGCGAGTGCCGCCGCACAGGCGAGCGGCCCTCCGGCGAACGTGCTCCCGTGCTCGCTCCTCTGAAATTCGAGCCCTTCCCGTGCGACGAGCGCGCCGATGGGGAAACCGCTTGCAAGCCCCTTTGCGATCGTGACGATATCGGGGGCGACGCCGGTGTGCTGGAAGGCAAACCACCTGCCGGTCCGGCCCATTCCGGTCTGCACCTCATCGACGATCATCAGCGCACCGGTATCGTCGCAGATCTCCCGGATGCCCCGGAGGAAATCATCGGGCGGGATCAGGACGCCTGCTTCACCCTGGATCGGTTCGACAAAGACCCCGGCGGTATCCGCATCGACGGCCTCTGCGAGAGCGTCGAGGTCGCCGTAGTCGACGAATGTGCAGGAGGGCGAGAGCGGTTCGAACGGCTCCCGAATAGCGGGTTTGTGGGTGACGGCGAGCGACCCGCACGTCCTGCCGTGGAACCCGTGATTGAACGCAACGAACTTCTTTCTCCCCGTCCGGACGCGGGAGAGTTTTATCGCGCCCTCGTTCGCCTCCGCGCCGGAGTTCGAGAAGAAAGCCTTTGCGAGCCCCGTGATCCCCACCAGTCGCTCCGCAAGTTCCGCCTGGTTCGGGACGTAGTAGAGGTTCGAGCAGTGGATCAGTCGGTGGGCCTGATCGCAGATCGCTTTCACAACCTTCGGGTGGCAGTGGCCGGTGCTGCAGACCGCAATCCCCGCCACACAGTCGATGTATTCCCGTCCTTCGTCGTCCCAGACGCTTGAGCCCGCGCCGCGGACAACTTTCATCGTCCGGCCGAACGCGGGCATGTAGTAGCGTGCATCAAGCACCCGTGAATCTTCTGCCATGGTCTCACTCATACTCTATCGTCGCGGGGGGTTTCGGGGTGACGTCGTAGACGACCCGGGAAACCCCCGGGATAGCGGCGGTGATCCGGGCTGCCATCCGCGAAAGCGTCTCGTGGGGCAGGAGCAGCGGGTCGGCGGTCATGCCGTCCCGCGACTGGACGGCCCGGACCGCGACGATCCAGCCGAGCAGCCGGACGTCCCCTTTCACCCCGGTCCCGAGGCCGATGAGCGCCGCAAAGCACTGCCAGGGGTGGAATTCCTCCACCAGGCACTCCTCGACGATGGCGTTTGCCTCCCGGACGATCGCGATCTTCTCTCTCGTCACCTCACCGAGGACCCTGACGGCAAGCCCCGGTCCCGGGAAGGGCATCCGGTGCTGGATCTCCACCGGAAGCCCGAGCCCGCCGGCGACCTCGCGGACCTCATCCTTGTAGAGGTCCGCGAGCGGCTCGATGACGCCTTTGAACTTGATGTCGAGGGGCATGCCGCCCACGTTGTGGTGGCTTTTTATTCCCCCTTCGCTCTCGATACGGTCGGGGTAGATGGTCCCCTGCAGGAGCATCGTCGCTCCCTTGCGCTTCGCCTCCCGCTCGAAGATCCGGACGAACTTCTCGCCGATGGCTTTGCGTTTTGCTTCGGGGTCCGCGACCCCCTTGAGCGCCGCAAAGAACTCATCGCCCGCATCCACAATGTGGAGATTTTTCCCGTCGAAGAGAGAGCGTATCCGTTCGGTCTCTCCCTTTCGCATGAGGCCGGTATCCACGTATATCGGGATGAGCCGATCGCCGATGGCACGGGAGGCAAGCTCCGCGCAGACCGACGAGTCCACGCCGCCGGAGAGCGCCATCACGACCTTCTCTTCTCCGGCGGCATCGCGTATTCGCCGGATCGCCTGATCGATAAACTTCTCGACGTTTACCATTCTGTTATCTCACCTGGTCTTTTGAAGAGGATTTATTCTTTTTGCACGCCTCTACAAAGCCGATGTAGGGCGGAGAGGGTTTTGTCGGACTCGACTTGAACTCGGGGTGGAACTGGGTGGCGAGGTAGAAGGGGTGGTCCGGAAGTTCGCAGATCTCCATCCGCTCCCCGCATGAGCCAGAAAAGACGAGGGCGGCGTCTTCGAGGTCTTTGATGAACATGGGGTTCACCTCGTAACGGTGCCGGTGCCGTTCCACGGTCCCGGTCTTGCCGTAGAGTTCGGCCGCTCTTGTTCCTTCTTTGAGATCGACGTTGCAGTTCCCGAGGCGCATCGTGCCGCCGAGGTTCGAGACGTCCTCCTGCTCGGGAAGGATGGCAATGACATGCGTTCCCGGCCCCATCTCTTCGCTGGTGGCGTCGGGTATGCCG
Source organism: Methanoculleus sp. UBA291 (assembly GCF_002499755.1). Classification (NCBI taxonomy): domain Archaea; kingdom Methanobacteriati; phylum Methanobacteriota; class Methanomicrobia; order Methanomicrobiales; family Methanomicrobiaceae; genus Methanoculleus; species Methanoculleus sp. UBA291. Next base: position 78,954 of record NZ_DANC01000029.1, read on the forward strand.
AGGACATGCCGTGCGTACTCGATCACCGAGAGCTGGAAGCCGAGACAGAGGCCGAGATAGGGCTTCCTGTTCTCGCGGGCGTATTGTATCGCCCGGATCTTGCCCTCGATCCCGCGCTTGCCGAATCCCCCGGGGATCAGGATGCCGTCCACATCGGCAAGATCGCGGAGGCTGAACGTCTCCGCATCCAGCCAGCGTATGTTTACCTCGGTGGAGAGAGCCCGGCCGGCGTGTTTGAGCGACTCCTTGATGGACATGTAGACGTCCTCGATCCCGTACTTGCTCACGATGGCGACCGTCACCCGGCTCGTGTACTCCTGCGAGACGACCCGGTACCACGTGGGGTCTGGTTCCCTGTTCTCGAGGGCCAGGTAACCGCAGATGACGTCTGCAAGTCCTTCTTTCTCCAGTTCTACCGGGATCTGGTAGATGTCCGGGACGTCCTTTGCGGAGACCACGGCCTTTGCCGGGACGTCGGTAAAGGCGGAGATCTTCTTCTTCGTCTGCGGGCCGATCACCTCGCTGCTCCTGCCCACGATGATATCGGGCTGCAGCCCGAGTTCCCGAAGCGCCTTGACCGAGTGCTGCGTGGGCTTGGTCTTGAGGTCGCCCATGGTGTCCACCGGGACCAGGGTGACGTGGACGAGAAGCATGTCCTGCGGCGCAAGTTCGCCGTGCATCTGTCGGACGGCCTCAAGGAACGGCATGCTCTCGATATCGCCGACCGTGCCGCCGACCTCCACCATGCAGATCTCAGCCTTCTTGCCGCCGTTTACTTCTACTTCTGCCGCCCCGCGGATACAGTGCTTGATCTCGTCGGTGATATGGGGGATGATCTGGACGGTCGCGCCGAGGAAGTCCCCGCGCCGCTCTTTCTCGATGACGTTCCGATAGACCTTTCCGGTCGTGATATTGTGGAGCGACTTGAGGTTGATGTCCAGAAACCGTTCGTAGTTGCCCAGGTCGAGGTCGACCTCTCCCCCGTCGGAGAGGACGAAGACCTCCCCGTGCTGGGCGGGGTTCATGGTGCCGGCATCGATGTTCAGATACGGGTCGATCTTCACCGCCGTTACCTGGTAGCCGCGATTTTTCAAGAGGCGACCTATGGAGGCGGTGGTGATGCCTTTCCCGAGTCCGCTCATGACGCCGCCGGTTACAACAATGTACTTCAAACTCCTGTTCCCCTCCGAAATGTTCCAGAGTTTCTATCTCATGTATGTGATCTCGGATATTGAGAATGTATGGTTCCCGTATCCCCCGGGACGTTCTGCCGGCGTAATAAGGGGTTTTTTGCGGGAACCTGCCGCGATGCTATCGGCCTACAACCGCGAACGAGGTCGATGTCCGGGATAGGAGGGTATCATCCGCCGCGTTCCGGACCTCTCCGTCTGCAAACGCTACGCGGCGTCCTTTACGGATGACTCTGCCGGTGGCGACGATCCTTCCGGCATTGACCCCTTTTATGAAACTGGTGTGCTCGTCGATCGTGGCGATCTCTTCCGTATCGGTAAGAAGCGTGTGGAGTGCAAGCGCGATAGCCTCGTCTGCAAGCGCCACGTAGATCCCCCCCTGAAGCCACCCGACGCCGTTCAACATATCCGGCCGAACCTCCATGCTGAGGCGGGCGCATCCGTCGCCGAACTCCTCCGCCTCGATGCCCATCAGTGTAAAGAAGGGATTCGCATCTCTTCCTATCCGTTTTAGTTCGTCAATGTAGCCCACATAACCACGCCTGTCTTACGGTGTTTTGGGGTCGGCCCGGATAAGTTTTGTGAATTTATATGAACAACAAATATCTCTTCCATCGAACACCTGTAACTGTATGGATGATGCGTGGCAGCCCGAAGCGCTTCGAAATCGGAGACTTGAGCAACTTCGGGCTACCATGGACGATTACGTTGCGGCGCACATCGATCAGGTGGAGGCCAACCTCCCGGTCTTCTTCGGGCACGTTGCCGCTACGCTCGATAAGGCCTTTCCCGACCTCCTCGACGGGGCCTACGACGATTTCATCGATGCAACCACCTTCACGCTTCTCAACACCACGCGCGAACCTCCTACGCCGGAGTTTCTCGAAAAGATCCTGCGGCACGCCATGGGAAACAAGCGGCGTCGTCGGGGACGGGCGACCCTCGATGTGATCGTAGGCCTCAAACTGGTCGATACCGGCAACTACCCTCAGGCAATCGAATACTTTACCCGTTACCGGAACTACGACGGTCGGGTCAACACGGCGATCGCTTACATTTACTATGCTCTCTCCCTGGCACCGAACAGGAAGCGGGATCTTCGCCCTGATGATATGGAACTTCATGCCCGGGAGGAGATGCTGAACCTCGCCCGGACCCGCGCTCCGCTCAATCGTTTGGAGGTGTTCAATCGTAAAGACACCCGGCTGAACCAGATCTTCTGGTTCATGCTGGACCTCGCATTCACCTGGTTTCCGAGCGAACCCGAGTTTTACCGTATCGGGATTCTGCAGGCAAACTACGAGGACGACCTCGATCGTCGCCAGCACCTCCTCGATTACGCCCTGGAGCGGTTCCCGGATAACAGGTCCTTCCTGGTGGAGGCGTTTGACACCCGCGTAAAACTGTGCAGCGGGAGCGGTGCCGCCGCTATCGTCAAACAGATGATGCAACAGTATCCTGACGACCACGGCTCGCTTTATTTCGGGATGAAACTTGCGATCCTCGGAGCGCAGCCGAAATCCTACGCAAGTTTTCGAAAACTTGCCATCTTAAACGGGTTTCCCCGGCACCTCCTGCTGCTGCTGGACGCCGTGCTCGAGGTCATGTGCAACCACAAGACCGAGAGTTACCTCTGCTTCGAAGAGGCAAAGAAGGCCCTGGCCTGGCGGAGCCACTATATTGCAGCGCTCGAGTATATCCTCCGGGATTTCATCGAAGGGGATGACGACCGGGCAAAACGGGCGAAATCGACTCTGTTTTCGAGCGTCGACCAGTACTGTATGAATGTCCTGAAGATCGAGGGGTAACAAAAGTCCTGCAAGGGCTCCCGGGTTCCTGTCGCGTATAACCCCGTGCTGTTCCCGTGGATCGTCGGGACCCCTTTAATGGGTGCTAAATCCCCTGGGGGTTCTTTTGTATTCTTAAAAACGCGTTTACTCAAAGTTCCATCGAAAATAGATAACGATGGGTATATTTACTCTAACAGGCAAAACCTCCTACGGGTTACGCTCGGGCGTCTTGAATCCGGGTCGGCCGGCGGAGGATCGGTTACAATGACGGGAAACACTACTACGCATAACACTGGCAGGGAGGTATCCGGGGTCGAAGCCGCCCGCGAATCGCCGCATCCCGGGGCGGATGTCTGCCTCTCGATCCTCCGCGAATCGCCGGACGGGCTTGTTCTGGTGGACGATACGGGCGAGTGCCGGTACCTGAACCCGGCGTTTACCCGGATCACCGGATATACCCTCGAGGACATTCCCGTGTTGAATGCGTGGTTCGAGCGTGCTCATCCGAATCCGGCGTATCGACAGGAAGTCCTGGAGATATGGCAGGAACTGGTCCGTGGCGACCGGGACACTCTGGTCGCCGGTGTGGTTTGCCGGGATGGGAAGAAGGTGCGGGATATCGAGCTCCGGCGGGTGCCGGTTGGCGGCGGCTGCAGTTTGCTCACTCTCCGGGACGTCACCGAGCAGGTTCTGGTCGAGGAGCGTCTCAGGCAGACCACTTCCGAGCTGACCGCAGTGATCGAGGCTTTTCCTGATCTCTTCCTCCGGCTGAACGCCGACGGCACGATTCTCGATTCCCGCGCAGGCAGGCTGGCGGAGGTCTCGCTTGCGTCCCGGATGCTGCTCGGGCGACGGGTACAGGACCAGTTCCCTGCCGGAATCGGGGTGGCGCTTCTGGATGCGCTGCGGCAGGCCGTTCGGACGGATACACCTGCCGCACCCCTGGAGTTCAGTCATGCGGAGGCCGGGAAGGTCCGGCATTATGAGGCGCGCGTCGTGCCGATGTACGAGATGCAGGCGATGACCGTCGTCAGGGATATTACGGAGCGGAAGGAAGCGGAGCAGGAACTGCGTCGCCACCGCGAGCACCTGGAGGACCTCGTTGCCGAGCGAACCGCCGACCTCGAACATTCGAACCAGCGTCTCCGGCGTCTCCTCTATTACATCGAGATGACCGAGAGGCAGGCCGCCGGGGAGTGGCTGGACTCGTCGATCGAGCAGGGCACCCTGAACCCGGCCGAACCCGAAGAGGGGCGGATCACCGTCGACGCCTCCGGGACGGTCCTCGTCGTCAACCGGGCGGCCGAACGTCTGACCGGCTATGCAGGGGAGGAACTGACCGGGAAACCCCTCTGGCCGCTCCTCCCGGGAGGCGATCTCCAGGGGGTCCTCTCGTCGGTGGTCCTCAGGCAGGGCAGGTCCGCGGAGTGCGTCGAAGGAGCGGTGCTCGTGAGAGACGACGGTTCAAAACGGCTGGTCCGCGTCTGTGCCGACCCGATCACCGATGCTGCTGGTGCCGTGATCGGTATGGTCTGTATGCTTCGAAAACAGTGAGGTGCGGGAGCGCTCAGAGCCGAAAGCCGCAGGACTCCGGGTGCACCGGGCCGGGGTCCTGGGGCGCTACGGTGACCCCTACCTGGTCGGAGTAGAATCCGAGCCCTTCGAGCGCGGAGAGAAGCGCCTTCTCGTGGGTATTGTTGATCTCGCTTAAGTGGGCGAGGACCGCCATGTGGATGTGGTCGGCGAGCCTCTGCAGGCATCGGGCGGCATCGGGGTTTGAGAGGTGGCCGCGTTTCGACCGTATCCGGCTTTTTAGATACGCGGGATAGGGTCCGTTCTCAAGCATCTCCGGGCAGTGGTTGCTCTCCAGGAGGACGGCGTCGCAGGAGGCGAGCCGGTCGAACATGGAGGCGGTGACGGTGCCGGTATCGGTGCAGCACCCGATGCGGAGGTCGCCTTCGGTGATGCGGAACCCGCAGGGTTCCCGTGCGTCGTGGGAGGTCGGGAAGGCCTCGACCGAGAAGTCCCCGAGACAGAACGGTTCGTCGTACCGACACCTCCGGACTGTTGTCGTCTCCCCGCATCTTCCCGAGAACGCTTCAAGCGTGCCGCCGGTCGCGTAGACGGGCACGTCCAGCCTCCTTGCCAGGACATCGACGCCCCGGATGTGGTCGATATGCTCGTGGGTAACGAGAATCCCTTCGATGAGCCCTGCATCTCCTCCGGCGGCTCTGAGGCGCCGAAGGGTTTCACGCGCTGAGAGCCCCGCATCGATGAGCAACGCACCGCGCTCTCCTCGGAGGTAGGTGCAATTCCCTTTGCTCCCGCTGGCGAGGATCGTCAGTTTCATTGTAAGATTGGTGGGCTGTGCGGATATTTAAGGGCGCGGCGATGAACCGTACGAAAAGAGCCTTGGGGTACGGGATACCATCTCCTGATGAACGGCATGAGCGGGACGGACGGCTCCTGGCAGGGGCAGGTTCACGGGATCGTTGCGAGTCTCGGAGACGGCCGGGCATGCATTGAGCGGAAAGCAGTGCGTGACCTCGTCAACACCTACCTTGTCCGGTCGCTCGACACGACGGCGCTCCGGTTCAGCCTTCCCGTTCTGCTCGCGGCGCCGGCTGGCGCATCCGGCCCCGGCTCCGACGGGGCCGTCGGGGTGACCATCGAGGCGATCAAGGCGGCGGTTCCCGGAGAGCGCGACCTCGGCCCGATTGCCGGGGCCGGGACGGAGCACCCCGTTCATTGTCTGCCGAACGTGGAGCCGGTCACGCTGATCGCATCAAGGAGCGCCATCGGGACCGACCTCTGGCGGCCGGACCCGGACAACCGGATCGACGACGACGGTCTCCACCTCGTCGTCAGGGGGGCTCTCCCGTATCCCGGCCCGCCCACGCCGGGTAGTGTCGGGGAGGTCAGGGAACGCCTCGGGGCGCTTGTCGAGGCTCTCGACCGTGTCGTGCGCCGGGTGCCCGACCGGACCCTCGTTGCAGCACGGGCCCTCTCCGTCGACCAGAAGGCCCTCCGGCGCGCCCTGCCCGGGATGGGGCTTGTTGCGTTCATCGCCGACGGCACCCGCCCGGCCCGCCGGTTTACCCGGTTCCGGTGCCACCACAGGATCGCGGGCCCGAAGGAGGGCGTGCATATTCCCTTTTGCTGCCCGCGGGAACTCGACCCGGTCGAGGTGGAGGTTGCCGGGAGCGGCAGGACGATAACCGGGCTCGGGCTCCGGCGCCGGGAGGCCTTCGCGGTCGCGGGCTCGAACGCCGAAGGGAAGAGCACGTTTCTTCGTGCGGTGATTGCCGGACAGGACGACCACGCCGCGGGGGACGGGCGGGAGTTTCTCGTCAGCGTCGACGGGGTCACCCGGGCGGAGGCGGGCGAGCGGTACCTTGCGGGGGCGGACGTCAGCCTCTTCTTTCACAGCCTTCCGCCGGGGGTCTCGGGTGGTCCCCGGGCGGCCACCGGTCAGGGGAGCGGTTCCCTCGTGATGGCGCACGAGATCCAGACCGCGCTCCGCGCCGCGTCGCCGCTCCTCATCCTTGACGAGGACCGCGCCGCAACCAACCTGCTGGTGCCGGGATGCCTCCAGAGCGGCGAGGTGACCCCGCTCTCCACCCTGCTTGCCGTCCGGAGGGAGGCGTTCGGAGAGACGGCAATTCTCTTCGCCGCCTCGTCGCTCGACATCCTGATCGCGCAGGCCGACCGAATCCTGCAACTCACCAGCCACGAAGCGCGGGCACTCGACCCCGGCGAGTTTCGGCGGCGGCTTGATGCGCATCTCGCAGAGGTGCGGGAACACCTTGCGGCGCGAGAGTGATTGGGGGTGCGGTTATCGGCGATATATTTCGTGTCCGTATGAAGACCTTTATGCCCGGAGCGGAGGGTATGCCGTGGGGTGCGTTTGACGGAGCGTCTCGGCGCCTCTGTCGCAATAGCATATTCACCATCCTCAGGGAGAGCAGACCGTATGAAGCGACGCCGCCAAGGAAAAAAGAGAATGGAGGAACTGTATGAGACAGCCACTAAATATTCATGTCTACCTTTATCGGAAAAATCACAATGATGTATTTGAGTACGCCGTTTTCCAGCGAGCTGATGACCCAAAGTGTTGGCAAGGGATATCTGGTGGTGTTGAAGAAGGGGAAACAATTGAGCAAGCCGCTTTAAGGGAGTCCTTTGAAGAAGCAGGCGTGGCTATTGATACCCCACTGTATCGTTTAGATACAGTCAGTTTTCTGCCGTCAGATATTTTTTCCGTGCACAACAAATGGGGCAAAGATGTTGTGGTTTGTCCGATGCACTTCTTTGCCATACCCTTCCAAGGTGAAATTGTCCTATCCAATGAACATTTAGATGTGAAGTGGTGTACATTTCAAAACGCTTATGGCATCATTTATTGGCATGACCAAAAAACTGCCCTTTGGGAGCTTAATCAACGGCTACTCCGAGGAAATCTCATAAGATGATTCCTCTCTATGAGGGGTCGTCCCAGATTTATATGGCCTCTTAGATAATACTCGGTTGTATGGCCTTCCGGGAAATTGACGATGATATCTGGGGGATTGTCCGGAAAACCTCCCACCGACGAAGCCGCACGTCGGCCGCCCCCGGCGTGACTGTTGCGGGGCACGAAAAATCGGAGATTTTCCTAACAGGAGAACGTATCATGCGTTCTCCATGTATGCAACGGCATCTCGTACGTTCTCGCCACCGGGTGTACCTGGCACAATGTCCCCAGCAAACTACGGAACTTGGAAATCCGTATGCACCCCTCAACGAGGTATGGAGGCCGTGAGGCCAACAAATAGTGCAGACGGAAGAGGAGGCCCCAAGAAGCGAATGCCTGCCGGTAATAGGTGGGATAGAGGCAGGCGCCTCGACCTGAAAGGGTGCTGACGTGGGATCGGTGTTTCACAGCAGAGAGGGGAAGTATACCCGTGCAAGTATGTTATTCAACGACGCCGCAGGGCAAGAAGCATACTGACAAGGAATTGTTAACGGACTACAGATCCGGATTGCAGAGGCAAACAACAGTGTTGCCGCCCTGAACTGGGTAGTGAAATGCGCGAGCTGTATGCGCTAAAAGGCGCACGTACGGTTCCTAGAAGGGGGAAGAGTGGTAACACCCTCCCCCTATTCGATCCGAAGTTGTCTTTTGTAGAATATTATTCTATGGGAATACAAAGCTAATTTTAATGATTGTTGCTGCATGGCTAGTTTATTCTGGTGTAGCCCTGTTGGTAAACAGCGCCGTTCAAAAAGAGATCCTACCTTTAGGAAAGCCATTGTTCACACAAAAAGTGAGTATGCCTGCAGGAAAGCCAATTAATCCGTAAAAATAATAACGGAATGCTTAAATGGGGTCTGAAATCTAAATCCAGACCCCATTTCAATCCCCCTATGACGCCTGTTCTACTCTAACCCGGCTTTCTCTTTTTTTATCATGATATTGCTCTTATGGTCGAAGTTGTCCCAAATTTATAAGACCCATTAGATAATACTTGAGGCATGGCTTTCCGGGAAGTCGACGATGATCTCTGGGAGATTGTCCGGAAATACCTTCCTCCAACGAAGCCGCACATCGACCGGCCCCGATGTGACCCCCGCAGACTGTTCGGCGGTATCCTGTACATCCTGAGTGCCGGCTGCAACTGGCGCGATGTACCGGCGAACTATGGCATCAAATCGACGGTTCATCGGTACCACCTTGAATTATCGGAGAAAGGCATGTATCAGGCGATCTTCCTCGAGTTGTTTCGGTCGGGGTACGAGATCCGAAAGATCGATCTCTCGCACTGTGCGACGGATACAAAGGATATCCCGGCAAAAAAGGGAGATCGACCGGCTATGATGGCTATAAAAAGGTAAAGGGGAACAAGCTGAGTGCTCTGGTTGAACGGCATGGTCTCCCCCTTGCCTGCACAGTTTCACCGGCAAATGTCCATGTTTCCCGGCTCTATGAACCAAAACTCGAAGCATTTGAGATTCCCAAAGTGCAGGTTCGTCCTGCGATCATCTCCGCAGATACCGCCTACGATGCCCGGGAAATTCGCCAGTACAACCGGAAACGAAGGATCAAGAGCAATATCCCGGTCAACCGGAGATCCCGGGTACACCCGAAGCGGGGAAGGCCACGGCGGTTCGATCCGATACTGTATAAAGAAAGAGGGGCTATTGAACGGTTCTTTAGCTGGATCGAGGCGTTCAAGAAGATTGTTCCGCGATATGAACGCTATGAACACTCATTCCTCGGGTTGATCCACCTGGCATGTGCCATCATGATCTGGAGGGTTATGGGATGACCTCTACTACACGGAGTTTGAAAGACCAAAAATTATCGTCCCTGCAATTGTCAAAAAGCATCATATGCCTATGATAATCGCGGTTTCTATTCGAACGATAAAACTACCATAACCCCAACCGATGATCTCTATCTATTGGGCAGCCTAAATTCAAAAGTTGCTGACTATGTCGTCCATCTCATCTCTTCGACGAAACAGGGCGGTTATTACGAGTATAAGCCTCTGTATCTTTCCAAAACCCAATTCGTCCCATCGCTCCTTCTAACCCCTCCGATCTCGCCCGCCGCGACCGGATCGTTGCCCCGGTCGGGGATCTCCTTGCAATGAAGCGAGCACTTGCCGGGGATGTAGCCCCGGAGGAGCGGTCGCGGCTGGAGGCGGCGTGCACACGGGCCGATGGGGAGATAGCGATCGTGGAAGGGGACGGGGTGATTTTTTCCTGGTTGACACAGCGCACGGAATGATGTGTAAACGTGGTATCGGTAAGTTACCGGATCATTACCCGGCTATAAGATGCTCTCCTACCACAGGCTCCAATCATCATCCTTTTTCTTTCGAGTTTTTCTTTTAGGCGAGTTGCTGCCCAGCATATCTGGAACATCAAATGTAAGAGGTTTAATTTTTGCAGGAGTTATATTCGGAATTTTCAGAACGTCTGGTATATCAGAAGCGCTGGAAGTGCCGTTTACTTTTGCTCTGTCTCTCAAAATAGCACTTATTTCTTTCTTTACATTCTCAGATCGCTTTCTGATGACTTCTTTCTGCTTTGTTTTCGGGACCGGCTTATGATGTACATCATCATGGCAAATGGAACAAAGGACAAGTAAATTCCCGGGTGTATTTAGATCATTACTTTTCGGCGCTTTATGCACCTCCTCGATGTGGTGGATTTTCAAATTGCGTAGAGGGTATTTCTTCCCGCATAGTTCACACTTACTGCCGACTGCTTCCTTGATTTTCCTTTGCTTGGCTGAAGTTAATGCTTGCCGTGTTCTTTCTGCAGCTGTCCTATTATCGAAAATTGAAGGGGTCATAATCTTTGTCCTACAAGGCGCTTATTTTCTCTTTTTTTTAGGTCCGATGCCCGTGAGATTTTCTAACATCTTTTCAGATTGTCCTTTCTTTCTCCCGTCACCGGTTTCCCACTTTCTCATAGTGCCTTTGAGGGTCCTGGGTTCGCGCGCCATAATACCTCACAGAGGGTAGTTATGTGCAATAGTATATAGATGTGGTGATTTGTGGGAAAAAATATATGGTGAGGAATTGAATCCCCGCAGGGGGGATGGTCTTGAACCGTGATTGGATGGGCTTAACGTACGGCTGTACTTTTTAGGAGAGAGCTGAGTATCCAACATATGATCGAGCACTGATTCCTCATGATGGTATGTGATTGCCCCAGACTCTCAAGTCGGGGGAGTCCCCAAGAAACAACTGATAATAGAAAAATTCCCCCAATGTGATCTTTTGATATGAACGCAGGCCATTGCTCAACGTACTACGGCCCGATTCTATGAAAGACATTTTCAGTTATAGTCTGGGGCACCACCCAGATTTTAATCGGCCGCATATCCTTCAGGAGTCGGCCCCTGCTGTCGGCTATTCCTCTCCCATCTTCGGCATCTCATCGCATCTACATCATATCGCATCTTCAGCTGTTCCCGCGCAGCAGAGATCGCTGCTTTCAGCCTCTCCTCCAGCACGACCTTGGGTGGCAGCTCGGTCAGGTATTCCGCCACGCGGATCCCGCTTCTGCCGAGTTGGAGCAGCTCGATGTGCTCTACGGACTTTCCGGCGCATAGGATCAAGCCCATAGGGGACTCTTCTTCCGGCTGTCGCTCGAATCGATCGAGCCAGCGCAGGTAGAGTTCCATCTGACCTTTATCGGCTGCCTGAAACTTCCCGATCTTCAGGTCGATCGCCACCAATCGGCGCAACCCGCGGTGATAGAAGAGCAGGTCAATGTAATAATCCTCCCCATCGATGATAATCCGCTTCTGACGCGCGATAAATGCAAACCCGGCTTCGAGCTCCAGCAGGAACCGTTCCAGCTCCCGGAGGATCGCTGTCTCGAGGTCCCGTTCGCTGTAGGTATCGGCAAGCCCGAGGAAATCAAGCAGATACGGATCGCGAAAAACCAGACCGGCGTGACACGGCCCTCTTCTCGCAGCACGGCAAGCTCCTGACGGGCAAGTTCTTCGGGTTTTCGGGAGAGAGCGGTGCGTTCGAACAGCATTCCCTGGATTTTGGAGTGAAGTTCCCGCACGCTCCAGCGTTCGATCCGGCAGATCTGAACATAGAATTCACGGGCAACGGCGTCCTCGATCTGGAGAAGTTCTACGAAATGAGACCAACTCAATTCTTTCGACACTGTCGAGACAAGTTCTTCGGATGGGAACAGCGCTGCAAAACGGATCATCCGGGTCAGATTCGGCTGGCTATATCCGGGCCCGTACTCTGCTATCAATTCTTTCGACAGTGTCGAAAGAATTTTCTTACCGTATGGTGCTCTTTCTTTCTTGAGAATATCTCTGCCGATTCGATCGCCGATATGCCAGTACAGCAGGACCAGTTCGATGTTTATCGCTGTCGCAGCACGGCCTTTTGCCGCCCGGATCAGGTCACGGAGATCTGAAAGGAGGAAAGAGATGTCCGGTTCCGGAGAGTGTATATCGCGAACCGGTTGCAACGCTGTATCATCGACGGGTGTATCATGCCGTTTAGCCTTCCGTGTCATCTGTGATCGACCTCCCGGATATTCTCCATGCTGATGTGCATGTTTGAGCCGTTGTCAATGGCGGGATAAAAGTGCTCAATAATGACGGTACAATAGTGCTCACTTCCCTGCATAAGGTCTTCGGTTTCGATCCCATTTCGCCCGATTTATCCATGCAGGATTATGCCCTGCCTTCGTCGCTCCTTGAGTCGGTAACTATCCCCCTTGATGTTTTCAGTCAGGGTGGTAGCATTGATTCGAGGGGTCACACTACCCGGCGAACCCGCTCCAGCCCGGGAAGGATCGTCGCCCGTTTATCCCGTGACCCGCTTCGTTCTACAAAAGACTGATACGGGGTGAGCATCATAGTAACCAGCATACGGGTTAGGTCGGGCGAAATGGCAGGACGTACATTAACCCGGAGGGCTCGGGAGACCATCGTTGCGATACTCACCCAAAACGACGCTGAATGGATCGCAACCTTTGGCTCCTATGCACGGGAATCCGCTGATGCGACCAGCGATATCGACATCTTAGTCCGGTTTTCCCGCGAAAAAAGCCTCTTTTCGATCGTCCGGATCGAGGACGAGCTCGCGCGGGCTCTCTCCATGAAGGTGAATCTCGTCACCGAAAACGCCGTGAGCCTCTACCTTGCCGATGCAATATATCGTGACGCTGTGGTGATCTATGACGCCGGAGGACTTCGTATATCTCCGCCACATCCTTGATGCCATAATAGCCATCGAGGAGTTCTCCGAAAATATTCCGTCGGCGGAAACCCTCCGGAACCGCCGGCTGGAACGTGCCGGGATCGAGCGTATGCTGACTATCGTCGGCGAGGCGGCTAAGAGTATCTCGCCCGGAGTTACGCAACCGGAAAGCCGTTGCACAAGGCGGCGATCCGGGAACTCGCGAACCCGATCCCCGACGTAACGTCGTTTGCTCCCGCTCCTACCGGAGCATCGTGGCTACCACGTTGCCTTCACCAAAAAGACCGCCCGGATCTCGTCCGGCGAGGACGACGCGATCAGCCGGGTTCGAGACCCGGGCCGACGCCGCTTCCGCGCCGGCGTGAGGGGACTCCCCCCGCCCATTTTCCGGCGTCGTCCCGACGATGGCCCACCGGGGGCGCTGAATAGTTAAGCCGTACGGACCTATAACCAGAGGGATGGGGAATTTCATGAAGTTATATACGGTGGCGGAATTGGAATTCGGTTCTGAAAAATATGAGCAAACCGTTTTGCTCAGGGATAAAGTGATGCGCAAGCCGCTGGGTCTTTCAATCAAAAACGACGACTTATCTTTTGAGCGGTATGCCACCGTGCTTGCCGTCTTTGAGTCCGATACGATTCTCGGGACGGGAACCTTCGTGTCCGAGGATGAAGGTACCGCAAAAATTCGCTATCTGTGCGTTGATCCGGAACTGCAGAAGAGCGGCGTGGGCCGCGCTATTATAGAGGATATCGAACAGCGGTCAAAGCGGCACGGCATACGGAAAATCTGTCTGGAATCACGTGTAACGGCTATGGGTTTTTACAAGAACCTGGGCTATCGTGAATATGGGGACACATATTTGATGAACGAGGCTCCGGTCGACCATATCTGGATGGAAAAAAAGTTGTAAGACGATAATCATGCGTGCAGCAAGAGTCCGGCGGATCGGGGGTCTTTGGGTTATTTTTCCGAGATGACGAGCGCGAAGAGAGCGATATCGATATTTTCATCGTGTTCGAATAAGGGGACGTTTCTCGAATCCATCGGAAAAATTGACCGGCATATCCGTGGATGGAGTATCACGAGTTCTTGGAGAACGATCTGGTGTAGGACGGAGTGGCCTAGAATTGCGGAAGTCCTCTGATCGCTCGGGAAATTATTCGAAAATGCCTCTATCTGTCAAAGGATTGTGGAATGCGGGTACTCTACGATCTTAGAATCCCTGCCGTCGCCGCTCTTTCAGTCTTCTCGGACGACGTGGACCGATTCCGCCGCAAACGAGACAACCACCGGGCTCCCCCCCTGGATGCCGAGGTTGTCCAGGGTCTTCCAGGAGAGGACGGATGAGAGCGGGAACCCGCAGTCGACCGTCACCCTGCTGAACGGGCCGCGCGGCACGACGGAGGCCACGGTGCCCGGGAGGGCGTTTCCGCCGGGAGTCGCCCCATCCCCGTCCGCCGGGGCGATCCGGAGGTCCTCCGACCGAATGCAGAGCGAGACCCTCTCCCCCGGACTGAGCGGCGTAGCGGTCCTGACCCGGACGCCGCCGGCCTCGACCGCGGAAGTGCCATTCCCGCCGGCCACGACGATGCCGTCGACGATGTTCTCGATACCGACGAACCGGGCGACATCGCGGGTCGCGGGAACGGTGAAGACCTCCCGCGGCGTCCCCACCTGCGCAAACCTCCCATCCATCAGGACACCGATCCGGTGGGCGAGCCGCTGCCCCTGGTACATGTCGTGGGTCGAGAAGAGGATCGTCGTGCCGAGGTCGCGGTTGATCCGGAGGACCAGTTCCTCGATCTTCTCCACCGAGACCGGGTCGAGGTTTGCGGTCGGCTCGTCCATCAGGAGGATCTCCGGTTCGGTCACCATCGCCCGGGCAAGAGCCACGCGCTGCATCTCCCCGCCCGAGAGCGTCCGGGCTCTCCGCTCCCCGTAGCCGGAAAGACCGACCATCGTCAGAGCGTCCGTCACCTTCGCTCTGATCGCCGTCTTTCCCACCCCCCGGAACCGGAGGCCGACGGCAATGTTCTCCGCGACCGTCGTGTTGAAGACGGCCGGTTTCTGGAAGACCATCCCGGTCATGCGACGGACCCGGAGGCTCTGCTTCCCCTTCGCGTGGATGTCGATGCCCTTGATCCGGATCGCTCCTCCTGTCGGTGAGTCCAGGAGGTCGATGAGGCGCAGCAGAGTCGATTTCCCGGCCCCGGAGGGGCCGATGACGGTGAAGATCTCGCCCTGCTCGACCCGTCCGGTGACACCGGAGAGCACCGTCGTGGCATCGAACCGCTTTGAGACGTTATCAAGTTCAATCATGGAATCACCGGTTCTGGATCATGGTTATGACGAGATTGACGGCGAGGGCGATGAGAAGAAGGACGATCCCGAGCGCAATGGACTGGGAGATGTTTCCCATCGACGTCTCGAGCGATATCGCGGTCGTCAGCACCCTGGTCGAACTCGCAAACGACGACGCCATGATGTTGCCCCCGACGAGGATCGCCGCCCCGACTTCGGATATCGCCCGCCCGAACCCGACCGCGACGGCCGCGAGGATTGCAAACCGGGCTTCCTTCATGACACTCTTGAGGAACTGGAAGCGGGTCGCCCCGAGCGAGCGGAGGGTGTCTCTGATGACCGGGTCGACCCCCGAGAGCGCCGAGATGGTGAGCCCGGTCATGATCGGCAGGATGAGCACCGTCTGTGCGATGATCATGGCGGTCGGGGTGAAGAGCAGCCGAAAAAAGCCGAACGGCCCGACACGGGAGAGAAGCAGGAATATGAGGAGCCCGACGATGACCGTCGGCAGGGAGTAGAGAGTCTGGATCAGGTTGATCAGGCTCTTCTTTCCGGGAAACGTGCCGAAGTAGATCGCGGCGCCGAGCGGCACGGCGACCAGCGTGGCGACGACCGTTGCGGTGAGCGAGATAACGATGCTTCGCGCGGAGATGGCCATCACGTCTGGGTCGAGCGTGACGATGAGTCTCGCTGCCTCTATAATTCCCTCGATGATCTCGTACATGCTCTGCACCTATCGTGGTCTTGCCGGGGGACAAAAAAGGTGGAAATAAAGAGTGGACGGGTCCGGATCACTGGACCGGGTCCTTCACTTCAGCCTCGGTCACGCCGATCTTCTCCCAGTCGTCCCCTACGGCGTAGAAGAGCGGCTGGCCGTACTGGTCGACACCGAAGGATGCGATCTCGTTCTGGACCTCATCAGAGATCAGGAAGTTGATCCAGTCTTTGGCGAGGGTGGTGTTGGTGTCGGGGTACTTCTCGGGGTTGATCTGCATGGCGCAGTAGACGTTGAGCAGGATGTCCCCTTCGTCCACGAGCGTCACGAGGTCGATGTCGCCCTTATAGGCGAGGTAGGTGCCGATGTCGGAGAGGGTGTAGGCCTGCTTCTCGTTCGCCATCGAGAGGGTTGCACCCATGCCCGTCCCGGCCTCCTGGTACCAGTCGCCGGACCCCTGGACGTCCGTCGTGTAGTTGAACCCGGCGGCCTTCCAGATAGCCTGTTCTTTCGAGTGTGTGCCCGAGGCGTCGCCGCGCGAGACAAAGGTCACGTTCGCATCGCCGGTCGTCCCCTTCTCCCGGATGGCGGTGAACGCCGCTTCAGGGGTCATGTTCGCGACCCCTGCCGGGTCGGACTCGGGTCCGACGAGGACGAAGTAGTTGTAGGCGAATACGCGCCGGTCGGTGCCGTAGCCGTTGGCAAGGAACGCGTCTTCACGCGCACGGTCGTGCACCATCAGGACGTCCACGTCGCCCCGCTCCCCGTACTCGATCGCCTTGCCGGTCCCGGCGGAGATGATCAGCACCTCGGCGTTGTACTGCTCCTCGAAGATCGGTTTGAGGTGATCGAGGAGTTTGGTGTCGTGGAGGCTTGTCGTCGTAGCGATACGGAGTTGTTGCGTCTCGTTGTCGGCAGGAGTCGGGCCGGATGTCGTCCCGGTACAGCCGCAGATAAGCAGGATGGCGACCATTACGGCCGCAACGGCAAAAAGGGTTCTTCGTAGCATGGTTATCAATTCAAGTATCAGATTCCTGATAATTAAATGTGATAGTTTTATATCTGTTGTTAATTAGTTAACTGAATATAATTTACTATTTGTAAAATACAATGGGTATCGCCCATAAAATGGGTGCCGACTCCGCTCGTTCACACCCGGTCGGGCAGCGGAAGGAGTCTCTGTCGGCATCACCCGATAACGACGTCGCGATAGACATCGCCGTCGGGTTCGACGTAGAGGACCGCTTTTCCACCGACGAAGGCGGGCTTCGGGAACTTCCGGAGCGCAACGACGCCTCCCTCGATCACGGCCCCCTCCCGGGTCTCTACCCGGTCGACGCCGGAGGCGAGGATTGCGGCGACCGTCCGGGTGCCGCGCAGGTCCCGGGTCGTTCCTTTCTGGACGAACCTGCCGTCGTTTCCGGATGCCGCAAGCCCGACACCGGCAAGCGCCCCGATCACGCCGTCTTCGGTGCCGCCGAGCCCCTCCAGGAGGATTCCCGCCTGCCGGGCGAGTGACCGCGCCTGCTCCTGCGTCACGACACTCGTCTTCGCGGAGAGCCCGAATCGGCGGAGGCTGCCGTCGATATTCCGGTCGGCGGCGACGCAGATGCCGGGATCGCTCCCGTCGACGAAGTCGGCGAGCATCAGTTCCTTTGCCGCCGTAAAGAGACCGGCCGCGTCTCCGGCACCTGCGTCTTGGATGTGGATCACCGCCGAGCTGTTGTGGGAGGTGTAGGGGATGGCGGGGTGGACGTAGAACTGGTGGCGGGTCACTCCCGTCACCACGTAGGACCCGGCGAGTTCTGCTGCAATCGTGCGTGCGAGCCTCCCGGTTCCCCGGGACTCGCAGGTGTCGGTGTCGTCAATGCCAAGGTAGATGGTCATAGGGGATCGCTCGTGTGCTGTACCGGTCCGCCTCTAAGATTAAATAAGACTTCCACGAGTAAACGAAAAAAAAGTTGACTTAAAAAGGGTTTTCAGGCCCGGATCAGGGTGCCGACCTGCTCTCCGTTCACGGCTTTTGTGATGTTCCCGGGCACGTGTGCGTTCACAACCCGGATCTCTTTAACGTGAACGGCGTCCCGGAGGAGCTCGACCGCCATCGGCTCGAGCACCATATCCTCCATCCTCATCTCCAGGAGTTCGTCGGCCGCGATCTCCGGGATGAACTCGGCGTCGGGGTTCACGAACGGATTTTCGGCATAAAGGCCGTCGACGTTCTTCCCGAGAATGCAGCTCCTGCCGCCGACCACTTCGGCCATCAGAAAGGCGCCGGTGTCGGTCCGGTGCGGCGGGATGCTCCCCAGTTTCGGGGGATGCTCGTAGAGGCCGTAGGGCGGGGTGCCCTGCACCACCGGCAGCATCCCGAGGGATATGAGTGAGGGGAGGTTCAGGAGGTCTTCGGTATGAATCCGGACGCCGTTGTACTTCGAGAAGAGGAGAGAGATCATGATCGCGTTCTGCTCGCTGATCTTGCCGGCCAGCTCCGCAAGCACCCCCGTCGGCATCCCGAGATCGATGCCGATGTCGAGGATGTGCCGCACCCGTGCGCCGCCGCCGGTGGCGATCAGGATCTTGTGGTTCCGGGAGAGTTCTCCGATCTCCTCGACCAGCGGGTGGACAACCTTCCTTCCGTAATCGATAACTCCGTGGCCGCCGATCTTGATCACGTTCAGGTCCGGCATGATCCTGATCTGCCCGACACCCTCGGTCTCGCGAAGCAGGCCCCGTCGGACAAGGCTCTCGCCCCGCAGTCTTGATCCAATCTCAAACCGTTCTGCCATGCAACCACTCCTGTATCTTTATGCGATGAAAAATCTTAAATATCTTTGCGGTATATCTGCTGATATATCAACTGGTTGGAGGAGCGATCACCATGAAGATCTATGTACGTGAACGCCAGAAGGTCGGTACCGGCGTAAAGCAGCCCCGGTTCCGCGTCGTCGCCGTTGTCGAAGAGAGGGGCGACGACAACCATGTGAAGGTGGAGGGAACTCACTTTCGGAAGACCGAACTCGAACAGATCGCACGGGATGTCGGGGCGGAGGTCGTCTATCTCGAGGAGATCCCCGAAGAAGAGCGTGGCGAGATGCAGAAAGCAGAGGCATGACAGACCACTCACTTTTTTCCGTCAGGCGCGAGTAGTGTTACGATCGGATGTCTCTATACGAGCACGACGACCTCATTGACGCGGCCGTCAGGATTCTCCTTGAAGAAGACCGGTGCATGACCATCGTTTTTTCCCCGGACGGCGTGGCCATACGGTTCCCCACGACCCGGAAACTTGCCGAACACCTCGGTATCCCGCATTACTATGTCCTTCCCCGGTTTGGCGAGATGGAGCGGGACGGTCTGATCCGCCGGGTGGAGCGTGTCGGCATCTCCACAACGGCGGCGGGGACGGAGCGGCTCCTTGCAATCATGGCGACGCGTTATCCGGAACGCGCAGAAGAGGTCCTCGGCGCTGTGGTCTTCCGGGCGCTGCAGGCCCGCGGGAACGAGCCCGGCTAAGCCCCTATCCGGAGAGGTGCAACTCCCGTCCGCGGCAACGAGTCCGGCTTCGCTTGCTGGCGCCGATCCGCAGGGTTCGACAACGGCCGTTCCCTCTGCACGGCGGTCGGTACGGAAGGGGTTAACTCCCTCTCCCGCCCACCTCTCTACATGCAGGTCAGCGGTCCGGTCCTCATCGGCGGAGTGCCCCTCGATGCGGTCCTCGTGTTCTTCTTTGCTCTCATAGCATCCCTCTTCCTCGGCAACCTCGTCTACCTGCTTCTCCGACGGGTCCTCTCCGGGCGCGTCTCCCGCGGGACGGCCAGGTGGACGGCGGCCGCCCTGCAGTACGCCGTCATCATCGGCGGGATCTACGCGAGCGCCCGGTACCTCCTCGACTTCGATCCGACGGCCTTCGTCGCATCGCTCGGCATCCTCGGTATCGTCATCGCGTTCTCGTCGCGTCAGATCATCCAGAACGTCCTTGCCGGCATCCTGATCACGATCAACCGCCCGGTCCGGCTCGATGAATGGGTGATCGTCAGCGGAAGACCGCCGACGGGGCTCTGCCGGGTGCGCGATCTCTCTCTCACGACGACGATCCTCCAGGAACTTGACGGCGGGCTGATCCTCGTGCCGAACTCGGACATAATAACGCGTAAGGTCATCAGCTACTCCCGGGCCGGGCTGATGGAGGTCCCGATTCCGCTCGCCATCCCGGCCACGGCGGACCTCGCACGGGTGCAGGAGATCGCACTCGCGGCGGCGCACGATCATCCCCTGATCTTCCCGCGCGTCGGGCCGGCCGAGCGGTCTGCCGCCCAGAACCTCTTCGACCTCCCCTACATGGGGCGCCTCAATTTCGACAGCCCCGGCCTTACGATGTTCGAGCCGAGAGTGCAGGTCTCGTCGGTCAGGGAGGACTGGACCCGGTTGACGGTGCGGGCCTGGATCCGGCAGATCCCGATGAAAGACAGCATCGTCTCGGAGTATCTGGATGCCGTCGTCACGCGGCTGAAGGCCGAAGACCTCCTTATCGAGAAGAAGCCGGAGACCGAACCGCGCGATGGGTGACGATGGCAGGCGGTATGCCTCATCCAAAACCGCCAAGAAGAAGAGGCGACATAAGGAGAGTTGCACTATGGCGGAGAGCACCGAGACCGGGAACGGCGGCATCCGGTTCACCCTCGAGGAAATTGCGGGAGCCGTCGGCGACTTCGGCACCATCTTTCCCATCCTGCTCGGCGTCGCCATCGTCTGCCCGGACGTGAACGTCAGCCACTTCTTCCTTTTCTTTGCCGCCTGGTTCATCATCGCCGGCCTCTACTACCGCCTCCCGATTCCCATCGAACCGATGAAGGCGATCGGGGCCGTTGTCATTGCCGGAGGTCTCTCGCACGGCGAGATCGTGGCGTCGGGGATCGTCGTCGGCGTGCTCTTCCTCCTGCTCGGTCTCATCGGCGGCATGGCCTGGATCGGGGACCGGATTCCGCGAAGCGTCATCCGGGGCGTCCAGGCCGGGCTTGCGCTCCTCCTCCTCAAGACCTCGCTCGGCTACATCCTCGTCGACGTTCTCTTTGCAGCATTCTCCATCGCGATCATCGTCCTCTTCTTCATCGCATCGCATCGCGCCCGCATCCCGGACGTCTCCGCGCTGGTCGTCCTTCTCATCGGGCTTGCCGCCGGCATCGCCACGCAGGGGATGCCGCCGTTCCGCCTGATGCCCCTTCCCACCCTCATCGTCCCGCTGCCGGCGGATTTCATCGCCGGCACCTGGGACCTCGTCCTCCCGCAGATCCCGCTCACCGTCGCAAACGCCATCCTCGCCACATCGCTCCTCACCTACGACTTCTTCCCGAAGAAAGGCGTCGACCCTGACCGGCTCTCCCGGACCATCGGGGCCATGAACCTGATCTCGACGCCGCTCGGGGGGTTCCCCATGTGC
This sequence comes from Methanoculleus sp. UBA291, assembly GCF_002499755.1. Taxonomy (NCBI): domain Archaea; kingdom Methanobacteriati; phylum Methanobacteriota; class Methanomicrobia; order Methanomicrobiales; family Methanomicrobiaceae; genus Methanoculleus; species Methanoculleus sp. UBA291. The sequence goes on from NZ_DANC01000029.1 coordinate 100,122, forward strand.
CACGGCGCCGGTGGGCTCGCCGCCATGTACCGGTTCGGCGCGAGGACCGGCGGGGCGAACATCGTCGCCGGCCTCCTCATCCTCATCTTCGCCGTCGCCTTCGCCCCGCCGGAGGTCCTGACCCTCATCCCCTACGGCGTCTTCGGCGCGCTCCTGGTCTTCGTGGCAATCGAACTCGGGAAACACAGCGCAAAGACCGAGTCTTACCTGGTCACGGGAGTCGTCGCCGTCCTCACCCTCGTGACCGGCCTCACGATTGCATTTATTATTGGGATGGTCCTCGCCTATGCGATGAAATGGCGGGCGGGGCGGCAACAGCCTGTTTCCTGAGATTACTCCCGGGGGATCAGGTGGACCGCCTTCGCCTGGAGAGAGACCCATACCTGCATCCCGACTGCAAGGCCGAGGGTCTCCGCCCTCCTCGCGGTCACCAGTGCGACGAGATCGCACCCGCAGTGCACCGTCACGTTCACGAACGGCGCCGTGGGCTCAATGGCGGCGACCGTGGCGGAAAAGAGATTTTCCGCCTCCTCGTGCATCGGCTCCCGCCGGTGCAGGGAGATGTCCTCGCCCCGGATGACCATCTCGACCTCTTCGTCCGGCGGCGGGGTCGCCGAGATGATCCGCCTCCCGCCAGCCTCCACCGTGGTGAGTCCATCCTTCCGGAAGACGACCCGGCCGGGGATGATGTTCTGGACACCCACGAACCGGGCGATCCTCCGGTTTCCTGGCTCGTGGAAGATCTCGCGGGAAAGTCCGGTCTGGGCGATTGTGCCGTCGATCATCACCGCGACCCGGTGGGCGAGCCGCTGCCCCTGCAGGAGATCATGGGTGCTTATGAGGACTGTCGTCCCGGCCTCGCGGTTCAGCCTTGTTACGATCGCCTCGATGGTGGCGGTCGAGCCGGGGTCGAGGTTCGCGGTCGGCTCATCCAGAAAGAGGATCTCGGGATCGGTCACGAGTACGCGCGATAACGCTACACGCTGCTGCTCGCCGCCGGAGAGGTCGGTCGCCCGGCTCCTCGTGTAACGGGAGAGCCCGACGGCTTCAAGGGCCCCCCTCACCCTTCGATCGATCTCGGCGCCGGAGGCATGGCGGTAGCGCAGCCCCATCGCGACGTTGTCGTAGACGGACGCGTTAAAGACGATCGGTCGCTGAAAGAGCATCCCCATCCGCCGGCGGAGGTCGAGTCGGCGGCCGCGTTCCTCTGCCACATCGATACCGAAGATCCGGAGCCTCCCGTCGCTCGGGTCCTCGATCAGGTCGAGGACCCGGAGAAGCGTACTCTTGCCGGAGCCGCTCGGCCCGATGAGCCCGAAGATCTCCCCCTCCCCGACCGAGAGGTCGACGTCGTGCAGGACCTCCTGGTTGCCGTAGGACTTTCTGATCCTGTGCGTCTCGATGATCGCCATGGTTTCACCGCCGCTGCACGAGAGAGAGGGCGATATTCACCCCGAGCGCCACCGCAAGGAGGATGATCCCGAGCGCAATCGAGAGGGAGTAGTTTGCCATCGACGTGTTGAGCGCGATTGCGGTGGTGAGGACACGGGTGGCGCCACGGATGTTTCCGCCGACGATCATCACCGTCCCCACCTCGGCGATTGCCCGCCCGAAGCCCAGGAGGACGCCGGCCATGACCGCGAACCGCGCCTCCGATATGACGGTCATGACTGTCTGGAGCCTGCTTGCGCCGAGTGCGGTGATCGTGTAGCGTTTGTCCCGGTCGATCCCGGAGAGCGCCGAGACCGTCAGCCCCATGAGGAGCGGTATGATGAGGACCGTCTGGGCGACGATCATGCCGCCGGGTGTGTAGAGGAGTCGGAGAAACCCGAACGGCCCGATGTTTGAGAGGAGGAGGAACATGAGCAGGCCTACGATGACGGTGGGGAGCGCATACAGCGTCTGTAGCGTGGAAACGACGGCATGCTTCCCCCGGAAATCGTAGAAGTAGATGAGCGCCCCGATGGGGAGGGCGACCAGCGAGGCGAAGAAGGCGGCGGTGAGGGAGATGTAGAGCGACCGGACGGTAATCTCCACCACCTGTGGGTCGAGGGTGACGATGAGGCGGATGGCCTCGATGAACCCCTCGACGATCGGGTTCTCGCCAGGGCCGTTCACCACGCGTCTTCACCCTCCGGGCTCCCGGTCACCTCGTTCACGTCTCCGGTATTACGCCTATCCGGCAATCTCCCCCGAGCAGGAGGTGCAGTTAAACGGCGGCTCCGTGCACTCCGGAGGATAGAGCGGCGTAAAGAGCGGTTTTCCAAACTCCGCGGCTCCGAACTCGCCGATCATCTGTTTCGTCTCATTCGCGGCGAGCCAGTTGATGAAGTCCGCGGCACCTTCCGCGTTCACGCCGGGGTGTCTCTCGGGGTTGACGGCTATCGCGCTGTAGCGGTTCAGGAGTTCCGCACCCTCCGCGATGACCGGCACCAGGTCGAGCCGGTCGGCAAACGAGAGATAGGTTCCCTCGTCGGAGAGCGTGTAGCCGTTCACCTCGTTTGCGAGGATCAGGGTGTCCCCCATGCCCTTGCCGGCCTCGACGTACCAGCCCCCGGAATCAAGGATATCCTCGGTGTAGTTGTAGCCCGCCTCCTCCCAGAGCGTCTTCTCCTGGGTGTGGGTCCCGGAATTGTCGCCGCGGGAGACGAAGGCGACGCCCGGGGTCTCGTTCGTGCCGGCGATATAGATCGTCCGGAATGCCTCAACCGGGCTCATGTTCGCGATCTCCGCCGGGTCGGACTCCGGCCCGACGATGATGAAGTAGTTATAGGCGATGCACCGCGGGTCGATACCGAAGCCGTCGCCGATGAACTGCTGCTCAAGCGCCGGGGCGTGGACGAGCACCAGGTCCACGTCACCGCGCCGGGCGGAGTCGATGGATTGCCCGGTGCCCTGGGCGATGAACTGGAGGTCCATTTCGGTCTCGCTCTCGTAGATCCGCTCGAGTTCCGCGAGGAGCCCGGTGTTCTCAAGGCTCGTGGTGGTGGCTATCCGCAGAACGTTCGCTCCGCCCGCGGGAGCGGTCGTCGTGGCGTTCGGGGTCTCGTTTCCGCCCGGCGCCGTTCCCGTGCATCCCACAAAGAAGGCGAAGATAAGCAAGATCGAGATGATGTCTGCCGTTAGAATAGTCGCATACGTCTTCATAGCAGCGCGTCAGGATGTTCGGCCGATGTAAATAGTTAACGGTGTCCCGCTGTCAACGATCTATCGTTCGTCCCGGGAGAGCCGCCTGTCGGTTCTCCGACAGACGGCGAAGGTTTAAACCCCCGTCACGCCGTTGCGTTCGCCGGTGACGAGCAGGTGGTGCAGTTGAACGGCGGTTCCGTGCACTCCGGGGGATAGAGCGGCGTAAAGAGCGGTTGGCCGTATTCTTCGACGCCGAAGTTCCCGATGAACTCCTTTGTCTCGTTCAAGGTGATCCAGTCGATGAAGTTGTTGGCCTCATCGATGTTGACGCCCGTCGCCATCTCGGGGTTGACCGCGATTGCGCTGTAGCGGTTCAGGAGCTGGTCGCCCTCCGTCACCAGCGGTACGAGGGTCAACTGGTCCTGGAAGGCGAGATAGGTGCCGATGTCGGAGAGCGTGTAGGCTTCCCTCTGGTTGGCGACGGTCAGGGTCTCACCCATGCCGCTCCCGGTCTCGAGGTACCAGTTCCCGGAGTCCTGGATGTCTTCGGTGTAGTTGTAGCCCGCCTCTTCCCAGATCTGCTGCTCCCGGTTGTGCGTGCCGGAGTCGTCGCCGCGGGAGACGAAGGCAACGCCCGGGGTCTCGTTCGTGCCGGCGGTATAGATCGTCCTGAACGCTTCCTCGGGTGTCATGTTCGCGATCCCCGCCGGGTCGGACTCCGGCCCGACGATGAGGAAGTAGTTGTAGGCGAAGCAGCGCTGGTTGATGCCGTAGCCTTCATCGATGAACTGCTGCTCAAGTTCGGGCGAATGAACGAGCACCAGGTCCACGTCGCCGCGTCGGGCGGTATCGAGCGATTGGCCCGTCCCCTGAGCGGTGATCTGTACGTCCACATCGGAGGTGTTCTCGTACATCAGTTCAAGTTCGTCGAGAAGGCCTGTGTCGTACAGGCTTGTCGTCGTTGCTATCCGGAGCACGCCCGGGTCCGCGGCTTCCTGTGCCGGGGCGGCGACGATGCATGCGGCGAGCAACACTACCATGATGCCGACAAAGGGCATCCACGATCTCGGTCTCATACGGGCGGGTGATCGGCACGATATGTATTTAGTTGTTTTTATAATAATTAACAAATATTTATGGTCAAGATCTTTCCCTAAACCGGCTGTCCGGGAAAGAGCGGTCGTCTTCCGGGAAGCGCAGAGGTCTCTCCCTCCGTGGGACGGAGGGCCGAAACCTTAACGCTTCCATCCGCCGACCCTGTTCCTCATGTGGCAGGCGCTGGATATCGAGACCTGGATCGCCGGACGACGGTCGAACCTTGACCGGGTGAAGGGGCCGGTCGCGGAGATCATCGGGAGGGTGCGGGCTGAAGGCGACGATGCCCTGTTCGACCTGACGAAGAAGTTCGACGGTATCGACCTGGAGAGCATCGCCGTCCCCGACGATGAGCGGGAAGCGGCCTACGACCGGGTGGACGCCCACCTGGTCGAGAGCCTGGTGGAGGCGGAGGCGCGGATCAACCGGTTCCACGAGTTGCAGCGCGGGCGCGACCTCTGGCTGCAGGAGATGGAGCCGGGGATCACCCTCGGCGTCAAGACGACTCCTCTATCCCGGGTGGGGGCCTACGTCCCCGGCGGGCGGGCGGCGTACCCCTCGACGGCGCTGATGTGCACGGTTCCCGCAAAGGTCGCCGGGGTCGCGGAGGTCTGCTGCTGCACTCCCCCGCCGACGAGCCCGATCACACTTGTCGCGCTCGATATCGCCGGGGTCGACGAGGTCTACCGGGTCGGCGGCGCCCAGGCGATCGCGGCCATGGCGATCGGGACGGCGACGGTGCCGCGGGTGGAGAAGATCGTCGGCCCGGGCAACGTCTACGTCACCGCCGCGAAGATGCTCCTCCGGGAAGAGGCCGAGATCGACTTCCCGGCGGGTCCAAGCGAGATCGCGGTCCTCGCGGACAACACGGCGAACCCGACCTTCATCGCGGCTGATATCCTTGCCCAGGCAGAGCACGACCCGAACGCGGCCTGCGTCCTCGTAACCACCGATGCGACCCTTGCCGATGCGGTTACCGGTGAGGTGAAGCGGATGGCGGAGGGTGCGAAGCGCCGGGAGATTATCGAGGAAGCGCTCGATCACTCGGGCTACATCGTGGCGGACGATCTCGACGAGGCGGTGGAGGCGGTCGAGGGTATCGCCCCCGAGCACCTCTCGGTGCAGGTTGCCGACCCGCTCGGCATCCTCAACCGGATCAGGAGCGCCGGCTCGATCTTCGTCGGCCCCTATGCGGCGGTGGCCTGCGGCGACTATGCATCGGGGACGAACCACGTCCTCCCGACGGCGGGCTATGCCAGGTTTTACTCCGGGCTCGACGTGAACCACTTCTGCCGGCGCTCGACGGTCCAGGTGATCACGCGGGAGGGCCTTGATGCGATCGGCGACGTGGTGGAGACGATCGCCGATGCGGAGGGGCTCCACGCCCACGCGGAGTCGGTGCGGGTGCGGCGTAGAGGATAAACCTTAACCCCTTTTGAGCCGCTCGCCCGTAAAAAAATAGGTTTCTTCCTACCGTGACGTCGGCGCCGAAGGCTCCGGTGCGGCCCCGCCCCGGACCATCCGGATCTTCTCGACGGCGTCCTCCGCGACGCTGCGCTCTTCGGCGTCCCCATTCCGGGCGAGTTTTTGCAGCGTATCGATTGCCCGCGGGTTGCCGATGTACTTGAGCGCCCCCGCAGCGTAGAGCCGGACGTTCCGGTCGGCGTCCTCTGTCGCGCCGATGAGTTGGTCGACCGCGGTGTCGCCTATCCGGACGAGAGCGCCCGCCGCCGCCCCCCGGACATCGGGGTTCCCGTCCCGGAGCGCTCCGATGAGCGGCTCCGTCGCGGACGCTTCCTCGGTCTCCCCGAGGACCCCGGCCGCGACGATCCTGACCTCCGGGTCGGGGTCGGCGAGCAGCCGTGCAAGCGGCTCCACCGCCTCCCGACCGAACTTCGCAAGAGCCCCCGCTGCCTGGCATCGGAGGTCGCTATTCTCGTCGTGGAGCGCCCGGACGAGGGGGCCGACTGCGGCGGGATCACCGATCTCGCCGAGGACGGCAGCCGCGTAGACCCGCCGAAGGTCTCCTCCGGTCTCGATCTCCCAGGTCCCGCCGCCGGGCCCGGTCACGGTCGCCGGGCCTTCGGCCGCCGTCGATTTCTCGTGCTTCTTCGCTGCCTCCGGGTGCTCGACGAGTTCGATCAGCGGTCCGACCGCCGCGTCCGAAAGCAGGACGAGCGAGTCTGCGGCCGCTTCCCGCACCGCCGTCAGCGGGTCGCCGAGCGCCCGGATGAGGGGACCCGCCGCCTCCGTCCCGCCGAGGTCCCCCAGCGCCAGGGCGGCCCGCTGGCGGGTCAGGTCGTCGCTGCTTCCGAGCGCCTCGATCAGACCGCCGACGTTCTCCTCGGCTCGTAATACATCAATATTGAACCTCTTTTCGTCCTGCTGCGCCGTCGTAGAACTGCTCTCCTGTTCCAACCGTATCGCCTCCAAGCCCCGCGTATACTGCCGACCCGATATAATAAACCTTGTCCGGCAGGACCGGTCCGACCGTTCCGCCGGAAAAAGGGTGACCCGCCCCGCATCAGCGGGACACCGGCAGAACGGCTGCGGCCGTACTTCGCCTCTTCCGGAATCGTGCCAGCCCGTCTTCGGCCGCTCTCCGGACGATGGGGTCGCTGTCGGAGAGCGACCGTGTGAGGACCTCCTCCGCCCGCGGATCGGCGATCTCGCCGAGAATGACGGCGGCGTAGGCCCGGCGCAGCCCCGGCTTCATGCCGGGGGGTGCCCCCTCCGTTGTGATGCCGGCCCTCTCCGCTCCGGGAAAAAGTCGGTTGTGTTCCCGTATGCCCTCCGGGCCGGCGAGAAGGTCGTGCTGTGCGAGTTCCCGGTGCTGAAGGGCTCGCTTCTTCTCGGCCTCTTCAGGGCCTCCGAAAAGGTCGTGCTGTGTGACTCCACCGCCGTGATGGAGTCGTCTCTTCTCCGGCGGTATGCCCTCGGGGCCCCCGAGGAGGTCGACCTGCGTCAGGCCTTTCCAGGCCTCTTCCCCCTGCGGCACCCCGAAGACCGTGGCGATGTCGGGGCGGTCGAGGAGATCGATCAACGGTTCGACCGCCGGCGTCCCGACCGTCACAAGTGCGTTTGCCGCTCCCTCCCGGACAGCCTGCGCCGGATCGGCGAGCGCGCGGATGAGCGGGTCCACCGCTCTCCATTCGCCGAGTGCACCAAGCGCCAGGGCGGCGGAGCGCCGGAGTGCGGGGCTGCCGTTCTGCAGCGTTTCAATCAGGCCTTCGACGTCCCGTCCCGATGTCATGCGCTCAAGATCGTATCGTCTCTCCTCTTGTGGATTTTCCACTGGAATCTCTCGTCTTTGCACTCCAATCACCTCAGGATGAGGTGGTGGTAACCGGTTTTGTGTATAATAATGTTTGTATAATGATCGGCATATCCCCAGCCGGGCCCCCGGATGCGGCTCTGCACGAACACGGGTGAAGGAGGGCCGGTATCTATCCCGCACAGCAGCGGGAGGACGGGCCGGAGGAGACACAACAGGCGGAATTGCGGGGCTCCGAGGAAGGAGCGGCCCGGATAGGAAAAACCTTTGCAGGTAGTGGGAGGTATTTAACCTGCACGGTAATAAACCAACTATCATGCCGGAAGAGCGGAGGAAAGCAGAACTGAAGATCTCCGGGATGCACTGCGCGTCCTGTGCCCTCAATCTGGAACGCGCCCTCCGGGGGCGGGACGACGTCTACGACGCCCGGGTCAACCTCGCGTCCGAGACCGCCGTCGTCGAGTACGACCCGACGAAGGCCACCCTCGCAGACCTCGAACGGACGGTCGACGACGCCGGCTACGAGGTCGTGAGGAACGAGGCCACCGTCAGGATCGGCGGGATGGTCTGTGCTGCCTGCGCCCAGGTGATCGCGGCCTCGCTCACCGACCTTGAGGGGGTCTACGAGGCCAGGATCAACCTCGCGACCGAGAACGCGCATATCGTCTACAATCCTGCGCTCGTCACGCTCTCCGATATCCGGGCCGCAATCGAGGATGCCGGCTACCAGTATCTCGGGCTCGAAGAAGAGGTCTCCGAAGATGTCGAGGCCCGGATGCGGGAAGAGGACCTCCGGGGCAAGTTCCGGCGGTTTGTCGTCGGGTTTGCGGTGAGCATCCCGCTCTTTCTGTATATGCTCTTCGGGATGCCGGGGATGGCCGCTCTCCCGGTCTCGATCAACCTCATCATGCTCGTTATCACCGCCCCGGTCTTCGTCTATGTCAGCGCCCCCATCTTCAAGGCGGCCGCCGCGGCGCTCCGGAACCGGACGCTGACCATGGACGTGATGTACGCGATGGGCATCGGCGTCGCATACGGCGCAAGCATTCTTGGAACCTTCGGGATCGTCCTCACCCCGGAGTTCAACTTCTACGAGACCGCGGTGATGCTCGCGGCGTTCCTGACGCTCGGGCGTTATCTTGAAGCCCGGGCGAAGGGGAGGACGTCTGAAGCCATCAAGAAACTCATCGGTCTCCGGCCCCGGACCGCGACGGTGGTCCGGGACGGGCGCGAGGTCGAGGTCGGGATCGAGGACGTCGTCCCCGGCGATGTCCTCCTGGTCCGCCCTGGGGAGAAGGTGCCGGTGGACGGTGTGGTCGTCGGCGGCGAGAGTTCGGTCGATGAGTCGATGATCACCGGCGAGCCCATCCCGGCCGACAAGCAGGAGGGCGACGGGGTCGTCGGCGGCACCCTGAACGTGAACGGTGTCCTCCGGGTCCGGGCCGAGAAGATCGGGAAGGACACGGTGCTCGCGCAGATCATCAAACTCGTCCGGGACGCCCAGGGTTCACGGCCCCCGGTGGAGCGGATCGCCGATGTCGCGGTCTCCTACTTCATCCCGGTCATTCTTGCGATTGCAATCGCCGCCTTCCTCGTCTGGTACGTGGTGCTCGACGCCTCGCTCCTCTTCTCGCTCACGGTGCTGATCTCCATCCTTGTCGTCGCCTGTCCCTGCGCGCTCGGCCTCGCCACCCCGACCGCCGTGACCGTCGGGATCGGCCGGGGCGCCGAACTCGGGGTGCTGGTCCGGAACGGCGAGGCGCTCGAGGTCTCCAAGAACCTGACCACGGTCGCCTTCGACAAGACCGGGACGCTCACCCGGGGGAAACCAGACGTCACCGATATCGTCGCGTTCGGGATGCCGGAGGACCGACTCCTCGCGGTTGCGGCGGCGGTCGAGCGCAACTCGCAGCACCCGCTCGCGGTTGCGGTCGTCCGGCGGGCGGAGAGTGCCGGGGTTACCGTCCCGGCGTCGGAGCGGTTTAACACCTTCGGCGGCAGGGGGGTCAGCGCCGTGGTGGACGGTGAGGAGGTTCTGATCGGGAACCAGCCCTTCCTTCTGGAGCGCGGCATCGCCGTCCCGCCGAAGGCGGAGATGAGGGTAACCGCCTTCCAGGATGTGGGAAAGACCGCGGTCCTGGTCGCCGCCGGCGGTGAGCTCGCGGGCATCCTCGCCATCGCCGATACGCTCAAGCCGACGACGAGGACCGCTATCGCGGATTTAAAGCGGATGGGTCTAACCGTGACGATGATCACCGGCGACAACCCGCGGACGGCGAACGCTATCGCGCGTGAAGTCGGGATCGAGAACGTCCACGCCGGGGTGCTGCCGCAGGAGAAGGCGCAGGAGGTCCGTGCCCTCCAGGAGCGCCGTGAGGTCGTGGCGTTCGTGGGCGACGGGATCAACGACGCCCCGGCGCTCGCGCAGGCGGACGTCGGGATCGCCATCGGGAGCGGGACCGACGTCGCTATCGAAAGCGGGGATATCGTCCTCATCCGCGACGACCTGACCGATGCCGTCGCAGCCATCCAGCTCTCCCGGAAGGTGATGTCCCGGATCAAGCAGAACCTCTTCTGGGCGTTCGCCTACAACGCCGCCCTCATCCCCCTCGCCGCGGGCGTGCTCTACCCCATCTACGGCATAACCTTCCGGCCGGAACTTGCGGCGCTCGCGATGGCGCTTTCGTCGGTGACGGTCGTCTCGCTCTCCCTGCTCCTCAAAACATATATACCTCCGGCGAAGAAAGGGGCTATATAGAATCAAGGAGGTGAACGAAGATGGCAATCGACCCGGTATGCAAGATGGATGTCGATGAGGCGTCGACGAAATACACCGCCGAGTATCAGGGCAAAACCTACTACTTCTGCGCCCCGGGGTGCAAGAAACTCTTCGAGCGTAACCCCGAAGCATATCTCAAGGGAGCGTAACCCTTTTTGCAGCAAGAGCCCCCGGACGGGTGGGCTCCGCCCACCGCAAGGGGGGACTCGGGATCTCCGTATTCAAAGAATAATACCCCCTATGAGTGAAACAAACCCACAATCCCGGAATTTTTGAGATACACTATACGATTACATCACCGGCCTGCCTCGGGAGGGGTCAGAACCGGTAGACCTGTTTCCCCGTCCGCGTTCCCTGCCTCCCCTCTCCCGGTGCAAGGTCCGCGGTGTCGTCGCAGGCTCCCCTCAGGAACGCGCTCGCGTTATCGGCGAAATGGACCGTCCAGGCCTCTGGAGTCCGCGGTTGTATCTCGCCGTGGGGGCCGTGATGCGACATCAGGATGTGGAGGATGTGCGCGAACCGTGAGGGGTCGATGCCGGCGGAATGCCTCATGAGCGTAGCAGCCCCGATCGCCGTATGCCCGACGAGCGCGTACTCGGGGAGCGCCACAAAGGCGAAACCCTGGCGGCGGAAGCAGGACGCCTTGCCGATGTCGTGAAGGAGGGCACCGGCGAGGAGGACGTCGGTATCCATCTCCGCCCGGCAGACGGTGTCCGCGAGGGAGATCGCGATCTCTGTGGTCTCGAGGGTGTGCTCCGCAAGCCCGCCCATGTAGGCGTGATGCCGGGCCTTCGCTGCGGGCGCGTCGAGGAAGCCCGGGGTGCTGTTCATAACCGTGGAAACGAGAGAGAATATACCGGGGTCTTCGATCCTCGCGGCCATGTGTCCCAGCCCTTCGCGGACGGCAGCGGAGTCGGCAGGTGCATAGACGAACAGAGACGGGTCAAACGTATCCGACGGCAACGGCGTTGCGAGGTTCGCGATCCCGTCGTTCACGCTGACCTCGCAGGTGCCGTTGTAGACCTTTGCGTAGCCCTGGATGCGGTAAACCTCGCCGTTCCGGATCGCGCGGCAGAGCGCCTCAATCTCTCTCGCACTCTGGTCGGGCGTCCCCCAGACCTTGCAGTTCCTCTGGCCGGTTCGGTCGGAGAGGGTAAGTTGAATATACTTTCCTCCCCGTTTCTCTCGCAGTTCCGCATCATTCACTACAAAGGGTGCATCGACCTGCACGCCCCCGTTGATCTCCTCCACGAATACTGTCTTCTCGAGCATTGCGATCCCGCACTCCTGCAAAGAATCCGTTCCGCCCGAAAAGTCATAAAGCCCGGCGGTTTGTCCCGGCATGGAAAATGGGTCCGGTCTCACGCGAAGCCGCGAAATCTTTGCGGTAGAGGTCGTCCCAAAAGATCTATGAACCTTCAGTGCACCCTTATCGGAACACTTTACTCTGAGAATTCTACCATCTGAACCATTCTGGGACAAGAAGGGTGAAACGGCTTCCCACTGGTTATCGCCACGCGGAGGGGAGGGACCGGGGAGGTGCACCCCCTCCCGGCAGAGGCATTTTGGGACGACCTCTTCGAGTGAGCGATTGGTCGTAGAGCAGGAGCGTGAGAAACCCGAAGAGTTTCGAGTGAGCGATTGGTTGTAGAGCAGGAGTGTATGAAGAACGAAGTTCTTCGAGCGGGTATCTCCTTTCCGGAATAGTGTTTTGGGCCAATTTCTTGATCTGAGGGCGCGTTCTCTCCTTTCAGGAGGGCAGATGAGTGCCTCTTGATGCAGTTATATTATAATAAATAGGAAATTATTAATAACAAAATGTATATAATAATTTACATTTACGCTCGTAAGAGCGTTCCGCCGAAGGGACTGGAACCGCTCGATACTGACGGACGGCAGTACCGCAGAACCAAGAGAATGATTGAGACGTGGTGAAGATGACCGATGGAAGGTTGACGCCAACTGTGAAAATTCTTGCCGCGCTTCTGATCCTGTCCATGATAGGGAATATATGCCTCGTAATTCCGTACTTCATCCCGGAAGGGCAGGCTGTGCAGAAACCTGCAGGAGAAATGACCAACCGAGACACCCGGGGGGTCTCACTCCAAGGTACCCAAAACGCATCGGCGACGGGGGTCTGGGGGGAGGTTACCATGCAGGGTCCGGCCGTCATCGAAATTGTCAACGGGAGGGGTGCGAACCCCTTCGGGATGGCAACCAGCACGACGAAAGGAACCATGCTGAACATCTCCGTGGAGATCCAGCCAGGCCAGGGGAGAGTTCTCGTGGAGACAGAGCCGCTTATGGGCATCGTCTTTCAGGATGCTGCAATCACCGCGGTCCAGGTTGCTCAGAACGTAACCGGAAGATCCCTTGCCGATGCCGATGTAATCTTCAGTGTTGAAGGAGACGCGGAGATTCCGGCCGTTGACGGGCCGAGTGCGGGCGCACTGATGACATCGCTTGCCATCGCCGCGCTCTCCGGAGAGACGCCGCAAACGGATGTCACGCTGACGGGAACCATAGACGAAAGCGGGAAGATCGGTGCAATCGGGGGTGTGATCGAGAAAGCAGAGGCAGCGAAGGTAAGCGGGAAATCCACGATCCTCCTGCCCGAAGAGAATGCTCAACTGGTGCAGTACACCGAAGAAGTCAGGAGATTCGGGCCCATCTCCCGGCTCGAAAGAGTCGGGGTGGTGGTCGACGCGAAGGAATATATCGAGCGTGAGATCGGAATTTCCGTCATCTACGTAAATACCATCAACGATGTCGGGCAATACCTGGGGCTCTCTACATAGGTGACGGTCCCGGCGTGCCCCATCTTTTAGGCGATTCGGCCCGGAGGGCCTCTCCCTGGTCCTCCCCGCACTCCTATACGTTCAGACTGCCGAATCTACGCGGATTCCGTAGTTGCATCCTGGCCGATCTTCACCCGCACGCAGGGTGCTGAGGGGTGTCGGGATACTTCCGGGTGAGACTCGTGTTCCGGTGCCGCGATGCGATCCGGTTCATCGCCAGCGGGCGGATCGCCCGGTTATAGGTGAGAGAGGACCGCGCGCACTTCTTTCGGGGGAGAGGTATTGCCCTGACCGGTGCTCAAGATCGTGAGGTTCTCCGGCAGTGAAACAAGGTCGCAACTCGCTATAATCCAGGGCATCTTCAGTATGCCTCGTCATTTATGAACTTTCCTTCGCGTGAGGCAACAGTACGCCTACGTCTTTGGAGACCGTCGCCACCCGAACCGGAGGCGGATCATGCCGAGGAGCATCTCCTTTGCGTCGGATGCGTTCACCTTCGACTCGTCCCGGTTCTCCCAGGTGATCGGGACCTCCGCCACCCGGCAGCCGCTCCGCCGGAGCTGCCAGAGGAGTTCGACGTCGAACTCGAACCCGGTCGACCGGATGGAAGGAAGAACCTCATCGAGCGCCTCCTTCCGGAAGACCTTTGCACCGCACTGAGTGTCACGGTAGTCGAGCCCGAAGAGCAGCCGGACCAGGAGGTTGAAGAGACGGCTCTCCGCCCGGCGGCGGAATCCCTGCCGCACGGGGAGGACCGAGCCGGTGACCCAGCGCGAGCCGATAGCGCCGTCTGCGGTTGCGAGGCGGTCGAAGAGGCGTTCCATCTCGCGAAGAGACGTTGAGCCGTCCGCGTCCATATAGCCTACGTAGCGTGTGGCCGCCGCCTTCATCCCGGCAAGAACCCCTCCGCCTTTCCCGAGGCGGGCCGGGAACGTCAGGCACCTGATGGAGAGCGACGGATGATCGGCGGCGAACGCGTCGATGATGGCGGAGGTGGCGTCGGTCCCGTCGCAGACGAAGATGAGGTCCCCGGGAAAATCCAAGATATCTGTAAGGAGTGACTGTATTCGCCGCTCCTCGTTGTATGCCGGGATCACCAGGGTGCAGTCCACCCGGTCCACGCCGCCGCCGCTATTGTTCAACATTCCAGTTTCGTGATGATGGTATCGGCGAACTGTGCTGCCGCCCCGGGACCGTTCGCGGTCACGACCTGCATGTCGGCGACGACCGGGATATCGAGGAGGTTCGCTCCGGTTTTCGTCATCTCCGACACCGCCTCGGGACTCCGGTATACCGTGGTCTGCCGTCCGGCAAGGATGCCCGCCCGCGCCAGAACGACCGGCGCAAGGCAGATGGCGGCGACGACCTTGCCCTGTTCAAAGAACGCCCGAACAAGGGTGATGAGCCTTTTGCTCTCCCAGAGGTAATCCTGAGAACCGGTACCGCCCACCACCACGATCCCGGCGTAGTCGTCGGGTTCTGCCTCGTCGAACGTCATGGCGGCCTTTGCGGTGGCCCCGAGCATCCCTTTACATGTGCCGGCGGCCGTGGAGGCGATATCGACAGTGATCCCCGCTTCTTCAAAGATCTTTCTCGGGACGTTCAGTTCCTCGTCCCTGTAGCGTTCCGGTGCAATCGCAAGCAAGAGTTTCATGCTGGTCTCTTATTCTAGTCTGTTCATATCTGTATTGATGGTTGCGGGGTTGAGGCCGTACCATGGCATCCGGCCCGTCCGTGGCTGCGGGGCCGACGCTCTCCCGCCGGAAGAGGGGATGCGCTGTTAACCGGGATGGTGGTCCCTCTTGAATTGCTGCCGCACTTGCATTTTTAAATAAACTTATTATAATTATTACACTATTGAAGTGCAGACCCTGCAGTGCTGCAGGACCCCTGGACCCTGCGAGTGGCCCGGCTTCCTGTCAATCAACCCGTGTTTCACAGCTGTTCGCCCGAACCTCCATGATGAAGGGTTACCGGTGATCGCCGGCACGGGCTGCAGCACGGGGGCGGAGATGAGGAGAGGCAGATCATGCAGCGCGGCATTTCTTTCGGGATCGTCTTCCTGTCGGCACTTGCGCTCATCGCGGTCGCGGGGGCAGAGACAGGAGACCCTGTAACGGTATGGAACCAGACGTACGGCGGGCCGGGTACCGGGGAAGCGGCATATGCGGTCGTTTCCGATCCCGGAGGGGCCGGATTCTTCCTTGCCGGGGAGAGAACGCTATCCCGAGAGGGGATGACGGGCGCTCTGGTGATCAGGTTGACGCCTGAAGGCACCGAGGAGTGGAACCGGACCTACGGGGGAAAAGGGGTCGGCTCTGCCCGTTCCGTCACCGGAACCAGCGACGGCAACCTCCTCTTCGTCGGGAGTCTCGTCTCTGTCGCGAACGAAACACGGGCGGACGCCGAGGCCTGGGTCGTGAAGATAGACCCGTCGGGCAACGAACTCTGGAACCGGACCTACGGCGGTCCGGACGAGAACGTCTCGGCGAACGCGGTGACCCTGACCGATGACGGCGGCTATGTCTTCGTCGGCTCTACCGCTCCCCGCAAAGAGAGCAGGTCCGCCGCCCGGGTGGTCCGGCTGAACGAGTCGGGGAGCGAGGTCTGGAACCGGACGTTCGATGGAGCGAGGAACACTACGGCGAACGCCGTCGCCCTGCTCCCCGGCGGAGGGATCGTTGTCGCCGGCAGCACCGAGCCCTCGGGAACGGGCATGGCCGACGTCTGGGCGGTCCGGCTGAACGAGTCGGGAAAGGAGGTCTGGAACCGGACGTTCGGCAGCCCCGACGACGATGCGGCCCTCTCGGTGATCGCTACCTCGGACGGTAACCTGCTCGTTGCCGGCAGGTTCACCGAGCGGCCCGATAATACAACGGTCGATACCGATGCGCTCCTCGTCAAACTCAATCCCGACGGGGAGATCCTCTGGAACTGGGTCTACGGGGATTTCGGCGCGAACGAGTCGGCGGCGGCCGTCATCGAGACTGCGGACGGCGGTTACCTCTTTTCCGGAGAGACGGGTTTTTTGGATGTGAATGACACCGATGCCTGGCTCGTTGCGACCGATGCCGAAGGTGCGGTGGCGTGGAGCCGGACCTTCGGGGGCGAGAATCCCGGTGACCGGGCCGTCTCCGTCGTCGAGGTCGTGCCGGACGAGCAGGTCTTCGCCGGGACTTTCAATGCCACGGAGAGGGGAGGTGGGGTGAATACGGACACCTGGGCGGTGAGGCTGGGACCTCGCCCCGAGCCGACGCCGACACTCCTCAAGCCCCAGAAGGCGCCGGCCATGCTCCAGAAACCGCTGGTGACCCCTACACCCGGGCCTACCTCGACGATGGAACCTACGGCTGCGCCGACGGTAACGATCACACCTGCCCCTACAGTGACGTCGGAACCTACGGCCACACCGACCCCAACAGTGACGGCGGAACCCACGGTTACGTCGACGGTAACCCCTACCCCCGAACCGACCGGGACCGCGGAACCTACAGGCACACCGACGGTGACGCCGGACGACAACCAGAACGACACCGATAACGACGGTTCGATCACGGGAACGGTCTGGTACGACCTGAACGCGGACGGCGTCCTCGATCCCGGCGAACCGGGAATCCCCGGCATTAACGTGCGGCTGATCGGGCATCGGACCATGGCCGACCATGCCGCCACCGGCCCGGACGGGTCATACCGGCTCTCCGCCGTTCCCCCGGAAGGTTACAGCGGCGTTGAATTTCTTCTGCCGGACGGTTACTCCTGCACCGCCCCGGGCCGGGACAGCGACGCCGGTCCCGTCGACCGAAACGTGGCGTTCGCGGAAGGCGGGGCCGGACGAAATACCCTGAATGCGGGATTCGTTGGGAGTTTCCGGCCGGAAACCCCGGCCGTGTCTTATGGGTGGATATTCGGGACGACCTGGAGCGATGATAACGCGGACGGCGTCTGGAAGGACGAGACCTACGGCCTGACGGACGTCGAGGTCCGGCTTCTGGATGCGGATGGGGGCACGGTAGCATCGACCCGCACAAAACACCACGACATCTACACCTCCTTCTACCTCTTCGGTCCCCTCCTGCCCGGGGAGTACTCCCTATCGTTCACCCCGCCCGACAGTTACGTCTTTACAGCCATCGGCCTGGACAGCCACGCTGACCCGTTGACCGGCACGACGGCCCCGATTACCGTCGTCGACGCTACCCCGGTCGTCAGGAATGCGGGGCTGGTTCTCACCCTGGCGTCCGGGGGCCCGGGGAACGAGGTAGATAGCGGGCAGAGCGCGCCGACCGTAACCGACCGGTTGCGGGACCCGGAGAATGTGGCAGAACAGAACGATAACACCGGCACCGAACTGAGAGTGACCGGGGCAGACTGATGGCCGGCCCCCTCCCTCCCGCCGCTTCCCGCATACCGCAGGTTCCGGTCCCGATCGTCCGGGGCTGCAGAGACATAATTATTCCCAATTTTTCATAAAAACATTAATATGGTTTAATGGGTATTCTAAGTCTGAATCCCGGGCAGGCATAATGCCGGAGAAATACCGGTTCGTCCTGTTGCCGAAGACAATGCGGGAAGGTACTATGGTCTTCTACCCGGGGTTACACGCCCGGAGAGTCTCCGTGGCATCCGGGAGATGAGGTGAGCCGATTGCGAGGGATCAGCGTTCTTATCATTATCATGATATCAGCAGCGATCTTCGGTTCGACCGCAAGCGCCGCAGAGGCGGGTGCGGGAGAAGAGAAGACCGTCGGCACGATCGGAGGAACGGTCTTCCTTGACGCCGATGCGAACGGTGTCCAGGGCCCGGAGGAATGGGGGATGAGCGGCGTTACCGTCCACCTCCGCAACGCCGGGGGAGAGCGGGTGAGTACGGCGGAGACATTCTCCCATGCCTGTACCGGACTCTACATCTTCAGCGGCGTCCCTCCGGGGAACTATACCGTCGAGGTCGTCCCACCGGAGGGGTATGCCTTCACCGTCCCCGGCCGGGGGGCGCCTGGAGAGACGGCGAGCACCGTCGATCCGGCCAGCGGAACGACCACGGTCATCAATCTGACCCCGGCGTTGATCCGGGAGACGGACCTCGTCGTCAGGGATGCGGGCCTGGTGCCGGCCGAAGGCTGACGACGGTTGCCCGTCTTTTTTTAACAGTTACTCGTGTTTTGCGACGTGCTGCCGGAGCATCGTTCCGGGCTTATAACGGTCGGCGATGTCGAGCGCCGTCGCCCGCAGGGCAGCATGTTCGGCGATGCAGGACTCCGGCGGTGTCGTCTTCCGGAGGATCGCCGAGGTGTTCTCGGTTATCTGGATGAGTTCGGTGGCTATCACGGCATTGAGCCAGAGGAGGTCGCTGAGCATCTCCTTGAGTTCTTCATTCTGGTCCATACATAGGAATTGGGCGGTACTCCCACATCAACCCCGGCCGTTTACCCGCGGCCGAACAGAAGGTTCTATTCCTGCCGCCGGGCAATACTAAAGAAGACTATGGGTATGCAGTTTCTGGAGTTCGCCCGTATCTGCGAGCACCTGGAAGGGGTCCCCGGACGCCTGGATCTGATCGAGCAGGTCGCCGCGGTCCTGCCCCGGCTCGACGACGAAGAACTCCCCGTCTTTGTCCGCTTCATCAGGGGCAGAGTCTTTCCCGACTGGAGCCCGCAAAAACTCGGCGTAGGCCCAAACCTCCTCTACGATGCCGTGGCCTACGTCGTCGGCACAAAGAGGGAGACGGTTCGCGAGGCGATCAACGCAACCGGCGATGCGGGCCTTGCCGTCGAGAGGCTCCTTGCAAACAAAGAGCAGACGTCGTTCTTTATTCAGGAGATGGACCTCGTCGAGGTGTATCGGGACCTCGAGCGGATGGCGGCCGCCGGAGGGCAGCGGTCCCAGCGGGAGAAGCTCCGGGTGGCGCAGCGGCTCTTCGGCAACGCCCGCCCGCTTGAAGGGCGATACCTCGCGCGGCTGATGCTCGAGGAACTCCGGATAGGCGTAGGGGAGGGGAACGTCCGCGATGCCGTCGCGCGGGCGTTCGAGGTTGATGTCCGCCTGATCGAGCATGCCCACCAGGCGATGAACGACCTCGGAGAGGTGGCCCTCCTTGCCCGGCGCGACCCCGCCGCGCTCTCGCACGTGACGATCGAACCCTTCCGGCCGGTGAAGATGATGCTTGCCCAGGCCGGCACTATCGCCGCCCAGATCGCCGATCACGGCGAGGTGGCGGTCGAGTACAAGTACGACGGGAGCCGGTTCCAGTTCCATAGGGTGGGCGACGTCTGCCGGATCTACTCGCGGAAACTGGAGGAGGTCACGGGGAGCCTCCCGGATATTGCAAAACAACTCATCGCGGCCACCGACCATGACGTGATCCTTGACGGCGAGGCTGTCGCCGTCCGCGACGGGAGGCCCATGCCGTTCCAGTACGTGATCCGGCGGTTCCGGCGGAAGCATGAGGTGGACTCGATGATGGAGAAGATCGAACTTGTCCCCCGGGTCTTTGATATCCTCTACCTGGACGGCGAGCCGTTGATGGACCGGCCCCTTGCCGAGCGGCGCACCCTCCTTGAAGGGGCGCTCGGCGCACATGTCGCGGAGCAGTTCCATGTCGGCGACGTTGCCGGGGCGGAAGCAATTTACGGCGAAGCGCTCGGTCTCGGGCACGAGGGCATCATGGTGAAGGTTCTCGACTCCCCCTATACGCCGGGCGTCCGTGGCCGCCTCTGGGTGAAGGTGAAACCCGGGGTCGAGACTCTCGACCTTGCGGTTATCGGGGCCGAGTGGGGCGAAGGGCGGCGGGCCGGTATGTTCGGGTCGTTCCTGCTCGCGGTCCAGGACCAGGGTCGCCTCCTCACCGTGGGGAAAGTGGCGACCGGGATCACGGACGAGGTTCTCTCGGAACTCTATGCTCTCCTGAAGGAGAGCGTGATCGCCCGGTCAGGAAAAGAGGTTACGCTTGAGCCGAAGGTTGTCTTCGAGGTGGGCTACTCCGAGATCCAGGCGAGCCCGAACTACGAGAGCGGGTATGCGCTCCGGTTCCCGAGGTTTGTGCAGGTGCGCGAGGATAAAGACGTCGACGAGGTCGAGACCCTCGATGCGCTCGTCGAGCGCTATCGCCAGCAGAAGAACGGGCAGGGTTCCCTTCCCGCCTAAAAGTCGAAGAGCGTCTTTTGCGTTGCGAGTTCCGGGATGAGCTGGCTGTAGGGGCGCCATCGGGTAAAGCCGATGAGGCGGGAGGCGAGGCCGACCGCCTCATCGAGAGTGGCGCACCCGGTCTTTGGCCCCTTCATGGCGTTCCGCGTCGCCTCCCGGACCACCCAGGTGCCGAGCGGCGCCCAGTACTCGCTCGTGACGTTCCGGAGCACGAGCACCCGTGCCGAACGACGCACGCTCTCCAGGTACTCCGTAACCGCCAGGCGGGCCGAGTAGTAGGCCCCCGCGAGCGGCGAGTAGCCGGACTTGACAGACCCTTCGCCGTCCTGAGCAATCGTCTCGTTCTCGCCGCCCCAGAGCGACTGTTTCCCCCAGACCTCGATCATCTCGAACTTCCAGTCTCCGGGGACGAGGAGGCAGACGATATGGTTTCCAAAGAGCGAGGTGGAGAAGACTTCAATCCCGCCGAGCGGCGGATACCGGGCGATCTTATGCTTGAGGTGCTTTGAGACCGTGTCGTCGACCGCCGTGATCGCCCAGCGAGTGGGGACCACGCGCCGTTTCCGCCCGAGGAGACCGGCGGTGAGGAGCTGGGTGATCTGGTAGACGTCGGTGCCCGACGTGTGGAGGATATCGCAGGCGTCGGTGGCGGAGAGGTCGGTATCGGACGTCGTCCGGTCCACCGCCCGGTCGAGCCGGGCGTTCCCGAGGACGTCCATCTTCCGGATGGCGCCGGTGAGCCCGATGGGGGCTATCGTCCCGTCGAACCGGAGGTCGAACGAGACGGGCTTTACGAACCGGACTTCGACGTCGAGCGGCCGGCTTGAGAGCGCGATCTCCTGGATGTTCCCGGCAAGTCCCTTCGCTTCGCCGGCGCCGCGTATCGTCCGGGCCCGCAGCCCCACGATATCCTCGATCCCGAGGCCCCGGGCGACCCAGTCCGGCGGGTGGTCGGCGTCGTCGATCATCAGCGGGCCTCCCGCGACCTTCGGGTAGCCGTAACTTCCGACGAAGACCGATGGTGCCGACCCCTGGTAGTGGTCGGTCGGCCGGACCGGGGCCTGAGCGTAGAACCGGCTCATGATCGGGCAGCGCTCAAGCCCGCAGAGTCCCTTCCCTTTACACTCGGCGCATCGCATCGTTACCCTCCCGGCGGTCGACGACGATCCGCACCCGTCCCGCAAGGGTGCGGAGCGTCTCTTCCACCCAAGCCTCCCAGCAGGGCGGCGTGAGGCCCCTCGTCGCTGCAACTTCCCGTCCGACATCGTCGTCCCGTCCGCAGGTGACCTCGACCACGACCGATCCCGGGGCGTACCCTGGCTTTACGATGGCGTCGGCGTCCCCGTCGACCACCCCGAAGACCGGGATGCCGGCGTGAGAGCAGATATGGCCGCAGACGGCGGTCGTGTCGTCGCCGATTGCAAGAACGCCGCAGACCCCCTCCCCGATCTCGCGGTAGAGGGTATGGCCGCAGTGGTCGATGACGGCGACCCTGCCCCCGCGGAAGGTGCGTTCGCCCCGGCCGGGCGGGACTCTCCGCACCGGCCCGCTCTTGCACCAGGCCGTATCGAGGTCGGGGAGGCCCGCCCGGAGAAGTTTCTCGAACCCGTGAGGTTTCGGGTCGAGCCCGGAGACGGCCCGGAGCGTCCCGCCCTCGCTCGTAAGGACGACCGTCTCTTCCGTCGCGGTCCCGATAACGATTCCGTTGACAAAGACCGCCTCTCCCGGGAGACACCCCCGGACCTCCCGCACGCCCTCCGGTCGGGCGCGTGCGCTTGTCTCGCGGACAAGAACAAATCCGGTCCGCTCTGCAATCTCGCCCGCAAGGGCGTCGTCGGTCCGGTCCCAGCAGTAAACGGTGCGGTTCGAGCATTCGACGTGGACAAGCCCGCGTTTGCTTTCCAGACGACCGGCGATGATCTCGCCGAAGATACGGCCCGACTCCGGGGTCTTCCCCCGGTTGACCAGATAGGTCCGGCCGTTGAGGGTATCGAAGACCGCACTCGGCCGCTCGTCCGTGCAGGTCGCCGGAAGTCCCGATTCCTCGGCGGCGGTCCGGCCCATCACTCCGGCGACAAGCACCCGTTGGGGGGCGAGGAGGCCGATCAGCCGCTCTACGTCGCCGGCATCGAAGGCTTCGGGGCCGTGCACCACCATGACGAAGTCCGCCGTCGGAGAATTCATAGCATAATTTTTGGCTTCGCGGACTATCAGGTTACCGTCCCGACGAGTTCTGCTGGAGGGGGAGGTAGGGGATCAGGGAACTCGCGAGTTTTGCAATATCCATGGACTGCAGGACGACCCGGCCCGGCCCGGTCAGCGTGGTCAGGAAGAGCCCCTCGCCGCCGAAGAAGACGGTCTTTATGCCCCCGGCGAGCTGGATGCTGTAGTCGACGGTGCTCTCGAACCCGACCACGAGGCCGGTCTCCACCCTGACCACCTCGCCGGGCGCAAGCGTCATCTCCATAATGTCGCCGCAGCAGTGGAGGAACGCAGCTCCCCTGCCGGAAAGCCGCTGGAGAATGAACCCCTCGCCGCCGAAGGCGCCCGACCGGAGGCGTTTCGTGAATGCGATGTCAAGGTCGATGCCCTGTTCGGAGCAGAGGAACGCGTCTTTCTGGGCGATGAACTCGCTCCCGGCAAGATTGAGTGTGTAGATCTTTCCCGGGACGTTCCCGGCGAAGGAGACGAACCCCTCGCCTCCCTCCGGTGTGAACTCGGTCATGAAGAAACTCTCCCCGGTCACCATCCGTTTGAGTCCCTTGAGGAGTCCGCCCTTCATGTGGGTTGTCATCTGCATGTTCCCGCTCATGTTGACCATGGCGCCGGCCTCGGCGCAGACGCTCTCGCCGGAGGCGAGGCGCAGGGTCACCATCTGCAGGTTGTCTCCGGTGATCTCGTAATGCATGCAGATGCATTTTTGTTGTCAGGCAATAGGTTTTCTCCTTAATCCACCGGAATTGCAGGACTTCGGCCCCCTGTTTCTCACAGGGCCCTCCGGTGTCGCCGTCGGCCGGGGTGGTCGACTTGGGCCGTGCCCCTTTCACCATCTTACCGCAAGGTTTATCATCCGGAGTGAGAACTCACTCCACGTGACCACCGGGCGCGAAGAACAGGCAGGGATACATCTCGAGGACATGCTCATTATTCCGGGAGCATACATCACGGACGAGATCGTGCGGACCGTCCTTGAGCGGCAGTGCAACCGGTGCGCCGGATGCAACGCCCCGCTCACTGCCGGTTCAACGCACTTTGATCTCCGGCAGCCGGTTATCTGCGGCGGTTCCCATACGTCGAGAAATTTTGAAGCCCTCTGCCCCTTCTGCCATCAAAACCGCATGCGTCGGATCCGGGTTCGCTTCGCCGACCATAGGAATAAGTAATGCTCGGGCCACATCTGTGGCTATGTCCTGCAGACGAAGTATATCTGGTGAGTGGCGGTCGGCGACCATGCAGACGGTGAGCGACTTCGCGGGGAGGTTCGCGCTCCCTTCTGCGCCCCCTCCCGGAGGGTGGCGCTCCTCCACGATGCGAATGCTCGGCGCCGTCGTCACCCCCGGGACGAGCGCTAATGTGGCGACTTCTCTCGCGGTGACGACCGTCGTCATCCCCGCGATCCCGAACCGGGCTCTCGCGGCGGCGGCCGGATTTGCCGCGGGTTCGGTCCTCGGGGGGTAATCCGCGGTATTACTCCCGCCGTCCTCTTCTCCGCGCCGGGACGAGGCACTTCCATGCGTTCCCGATGAGGTCCTCCCTCCCGGCCGCGCGGAGCCCCTCGCAGACGAGCCCGTAATTCTTCGGGTCCCGGTAGTGCAGGAGGGCCCGCTGGACCCGCTTCTCGCGGCCTTTTGGAACGTAGACCTCTTTGAGAGTGAAGGGGTCGAGCCCGGTGTGGTAAATGGTCGTCGAGATGCTCATCGGCGTCGGCGTGAAGTCCTGGACCTGCTCGGTGTAGAGCCTGGTGTCTCTGACGTACTCGGCGAGTTCGACCATATCCTCGACCCGGCACCCGGGGTGGCCGGACATGAAGTAGGGGACGAGGTACTGCCGTTTCTTCTTTCCTTCCTGGAGGGCCTCGAACCGTTTCCTGAAGGCATCGAAGACCTCGCGGGGCGGTTTTCCCATACAGGCGCAGACCCGCGGCGAGATGTGCTCGGGGGCGACCTTGAGGTGCCCGGATATGTGGTGATCGCAGACGCGGGCGAGGTACTCCCGGTCTTCCGGATCGATCAGGTCGTAGCGGATGCCGGAGGCGATAAAGACCCGGTTCACTCCCGGGACCTCTGAAAGACGCCGGAGCAGGCGGAGTTGCTCCTCGTGGCTGCGGTCGAGCGTGGGGCAGTCGATGCAGCGGCGCTCAGGACAGGTTCCGGCGGTCTCCCACCGGCCGCAATGGACCCCGTACATGTTCGCCGTCGGCCCGCCGACGTCCTGGACGACGCCCGTAAACTCCGGCATCGCCGCCATCCGCTCCACCTCCCGGACGATGGAGTCGATGCTCCGGCTCTGGATGATCCGCCCCTGGTGGTGGGTGAGGGCGCAGAACGAGCAGGAGCCGAAACACCCCCGGTGGCTGACGACCGAGAACCTGACCGGCTCGAGGGCGGGCACGGGTTCAGTGTAGGAAGGGTGGGCCCGCCGTGCGTAGGGGAGTTCGTAGACCCGGTCGAGTTCGCTCCCCGAAAGCGGCATTGCCGGGGGGTTCTGGACGACGACGGTCTTCGGGTGCGGCTGGGCTACGGGACGGCCCCGGAAGGGGTCCTGCTCGTTGTAGTGCAGTGCAAACGCATGGGCATAGGCGTAGCGGTCCTGCTTTACCTCCGGATAACCGGGGAGGACCGCGTATCCGGTCCTCTCCATGCCCCGCCATGTCTTCAGGTCGATCCGGTAGGCGGTGCCGGGGATGTCGGTGAGGGCGTCTATGCTCTCCCCGGCGGCGAGCCGGTTCGCGATGGCGACCACCTGCCGTTCGCCCATGCCGAAGACGAGGAGGTCGGCGGGGGCGTCGGCAAGGATGGACTGCCGGACCGAGTCGGACCAGTAGTCGTAGTGGGCGAACCGCCGGAGGCTCGCCTCGATCCCGCCGATGACGATCGGCGTCCCCGGGAAGAGGGCGTGGACCCGGTCGGTGTAGACGAGGGTCGCCCGGTCCGGCCGCAGAAATCTTCCGCCGGGGGAGTAGACGTCGGAATTCCGGCGCTTCAGGTTCGGCGTAAAGGCGTTCACCATCGAGTCGACGTTCCCGGCCGAGATCGAGAAGAAGAGCCGTGGCTCGCCGAGGCGCCGGAAATCAGCGTCGCGGCGCCAATCTGGCTGGGCGATGACGCCGACCGAGTACCCGGCGTCCCAGAGCACCCGCCCGAGGAGCGCGGTCCCGAAGAAGGGGTGGTCAACGTAAGCGTCCCCGGTGATGAGGATGATGTCGAACCGGTCGATGCCGAGGCGCTCCGCCTCCGCGACCGTCATCGGGAGGAACTCGGGCTCACCGGTCATGGGAGTACCCGGTCAAAGACCGGCAGATCGACGCCGATTTTTTCATCCCGAATTCGCTTTGCGGAGATGCCGACAAACTCCATGATCACCGCCTCGATGACCACATAGACCTCCGCTTGCTCCCGGAGGCACCCGGCGAGCGATTGAATTCCCTTTCCGGCCGCTGTGTGGATGTGAATGGACGGCTCCCCCTCTCCCGGGTAGATCGTGGCGAACCCGAGGAGTTCCCACCCCCCGAAGATCTCTTCGCCCTTCGGGGACGGCGGGATGACCGGCTCTTTTGGCCCGGTTACGATTTTCGCCGATCGCACGGCTCCGAGGAAGTGGATCATGCCGTTCTGGATGTTCATCGCTGCCGCAAACCGCCGGATCTCCCGGATGAAATCCTCCCCGTCGTCGATCCTGACGGTAAAGACCCTGCCGACCTGTCCTTCCGAGTACTGCATGGAATCAACTCTCCTGGATATTGATGGTGTCTTCCGGTATTATTAGTGCCTCCTCACCGGGCAGGGTTCATATGGGTCGACTTAGATAGAGGTAGCGTTTGCCGTCCCTGGCGGGGGGCAGAGGTGTGATTGCAGTGGTCTGGTTCCGGGAAGTCGAGTACCTGCGGGGGTTTGCGGCCCTCGCCGTGATCGCCGTCCACGTCTCGATGAACTTCACCCGGATCCCCGGCGTGGACCTGCTTTTCCTCCTGAACGTTGCCGTCTATATCTTCGCCCACTTTGCCGTGCCGGTCTTCATCTTCATATCCGGGTGGGTGCTCGCGGCGCGGTATTTCGGCGAGTATTCGATTCTGGAGTTCTATCGTCGCCGGATGCGGACGATCCTTCTGCCCTACCTCTTCTTTACTGCTCTCTACCTCCTGGTGAATGTCGAGGGGACGATCGGGTTTACCGGCGTGCCTGAACCCGGGAGAGTGGCGGAAGCCCTACTCCTCGGGACCGCCGCCTACAATCTCTGGTTCTTTGTGCTGATCATCCAGTTCTACCTCCTCTACCCGCTGATTGTCCGGGGTTATGACCGGTTCGACCGGGCCGGGGCGGTAGCCTTTCTCCTTCTCGCACTCCTCTTCGTTCAGGTCCTCTGGAACGCGTGCGCTCATCTCACGGGGGCATTTGTAGACCCGGAGTGGTACACGGTGCTGATCCGTCTCTTCCCATCGCACCTCTTCTACTTCGTGCTCGGGGTTTTCGTCGCGCGGCATACGGAACGGTTCCGGTCGGTGCTCCGTTCGCTTTCGCCGGCGGGGGTTTTCGCCGCTGCCGGCGGGAGCGCCCTCATCCTCGGCGGGATGTGGATGGCGGCGGTGCTCCGTGCGGGGAGTTTCTCCGGCACAACGCTCGCGGTCTTCTGCATCTACCGGCTCCTTGAACCGCTCTACTACGTCCCGGTCATTGCCGTGCTCGTCCTCGCGGCCTGGTGCCTGGATGAGAGGAGAAGCCGCGTGAGTGGTGCCTTCCGGTCGTTCGGGGAGCACTCTTACGGAATCTACCTTATCCACCCACTCGTCATCGCCGCCGGTGCGGCCGTCTGGTTCTCCATCACCGGCCTATCGTGGGCGGATTGGCCGACCTATCCGGTGATCTTCCTCGTGGCGGTTGCGGTGAGCTACGCGGTGGTGCGGGGGGCGGCGGGGATACCGTATGCAGGGTGCCTGCTCGGGGAGGCGAGAATGCGGCGGGGGTAGGCGGTGCAGTAACGGCCGGCACCGTCCCGGCCGGGGTGCTTGCCTGTTGTTCGCTCTGTGCCCGGGAGGATGGGAATGCACAAAAATGGGTGGAGGACCTATATCGTTATGGAATCTTTGCCGCGGCGCGCCCGGCAAGGTCCTTCAGGTGGTCGTTGTCGTATTCCCCCGCACCTGATCTCAGGCCTGGTATCCTGTAACTGATGCAGAAGTCGCCGCTGCCGGGAGACAGCAGCGGGACCCCGCCGATACAGAATCTATACCTTGAGTGGGTATGGTCACAATAAATATAAAAATAATCTGTCTATAAAATGTTGCTTTTTAGTCACATTTCGTAATTATCTGTCTTTATTTTCGTTATAAATATATTTATCCATCATCTTTTTACTTTTTATTAAATTTGATATATTTATATATCTGATTGGGTGAAAACTATCCCTGGGACGAATTGTCACATAAGAGTTTGTGAGCCGTCCAATGTTTGATTAACTCAAGAAAATGTGAGTGGTGTCCATCCTACCTTCAACTGCTGGACGAACACCACAATAGCCCGTAGGCAGGACGCGTTGGTTCTCTTCATACTTAAGGGTCTGCTCGTTGTGCCTCCGGTTCGAAGGGTGATTACCGATGAGCACGAAAGGTACGGAGAGAATCTTTTCTCTTATCATGGCGGTGCTGATGATAACCACGGCGTCCATTCCTGCCGTGAACGCCGCGGAATCGAATGCAACCGCATTGAATGTGAATACTGCCGGAGACTCGTTCTCCGGTAGGACGACTTCTGCCGTGGATACGCACAAAACGGCATCCGATACTGTTCAATCCCAGAAAAATCCATCATTGTGGTCGGAAAAGAACTGGTCGCAACCCACGTCCTAGATAAATGCTACCAACTCTGCCTCTGTAGAGACTGGGAACATCGGAGGATCAGGCGCTGCCGCCTCTTTGGCAGCAAATGTCACGTATGTGATCACCGATTCCGGCAAGACCCGGCTCAAGATCTATGACCCGGAGACCGGGGGCATTCGGATCACGGGGATCAAGGACGACGGCAGATCTGCTGTTACTGGCAGCAGCGATGACGACCTCGAGATCCGGCTGGTGAATACTACCCCAGATCTCGGTACGTTCACCGAGATCTTTGAGATCACCGCCCATCGCACGACTGTCCTCGACGAGTCGGAGGACTTCCTGGCCACATGGGCGCTTCATAACGGGAACGAGAATATCACCCGGGCCGAGTGGTTCGTCTGGGAGAAGCGTTCGCATCGTGTCGAGATCCCCATCATCGAATACCGGGACGTTATCCCCGGGAACGTTATTTCTGAGAGTGTTACCCCTGTGGATACCATTCCTGAAGTTATTGCCCCGGAAAACGTTACCTTTGAGGACGAAGTTCCAATAAACGTTACTCCCGAGAGTACTACTCCTGAGGGTGTTATTCCTGCGGACGCCGCTCTTGAAACCTTCGTTGCCCAGGAACCCTACATCGCCGGCACCGAGACGGTGGAGCGGTCCTGGCTGGAGTGGGTACCGTTCACCCCCGAAGGAGAGACGCTCAACGCCGGGGAGACCCGGTTGTTCAAGGTCGTCTACACCAAGCCCGCCGAGATCGGGCAGGTCGATATCAACACCGCCCCGATCTTCCGGGGTGTCGCGTGCCCCGAGATGACCTGGTGGAGCACCGCTTGGGCAAACCGGGTGCCGGTCACCGTCGCCAACCCGCCCTCGATCGACGGGTATGCCCACCGCGAAGTCGTCGCGTTCCGCTCCGGCATGCAGAGCGACTTCGACGACGTCCGGTTCGTCACCGACGACGGCACTGTCCTCGGCTACTGGAAAGAGACCTACATGGCCTCGGATTCGGCCGTCATCTGGGTCAATCTCCCCGCCAGTGCGACTTCGATCTGGATGTACTACGGAAACGAGGCCGCCGTCGATACCGGCAGCCGGGACAACGCCTACATCCTCTACGACGACTTCAACGGTTCGGATCTGGATCCGACCCTCTGGACGGATACGACTCCGGGCGCCCACTATTTCTCGGACGGCTGGATCTATGACGCCCAGGCCCGAGGTGCCGGCGCTCTGGTCTCGAACGAGTACGTGATCACCGACGGCGAGCCGGTGATCGTGGAGACGCACATTCACGCCGATAGCCTGCCGTCCAACGCCGGTTACTCCTGCGGGGCGTTCCCCTGGTTCGTCAACACCCCCACCAACGGCCTGCTTTGGTACCCGGAATCGCCGTCCTGGGACCGGTACGTCTTCGTGAATGGTGCGGCAGCCTGGCGGCCGGGAACTGCGCGCGGTCTTTCGACCGGCGGCGATTATTACAGCACCTGGTTCATCACCCCGGGAAGTCAGACGCACACCGTCAGCGGGAGCGCCTCGTTTACCGACGTTTTCACCGGCACCACCGGGATCTCCAGCCATCAGATGCAGATCCTCGGCGGCAACAACGTCCCTGACGGCCGGGTTATGCGGATGGACTGGATCCGGGTGCGGAAGTACGTTGAGGCCGAACCGATGTTCACCTACGGCGCGCCGCAGACGGCTCCCGTCGTGAAGACGGTTGTCGTCACCCCTTCGATCGCCGAGGTGGTGGGGTGAGACCGTCCAGTTCACCGCCACCGCCTACGACCAGTACGGCGAGGCGATGGAGGGGATCGCCTTCAACTGGGTAAGCACGAACGAAGCGGTCGGGACCGTGACTTCCGCCGGCATTTTTTCGGCCCGGGTTGCGGGGACGACTACGATCTCCGCAGTCACGTCGACCGGGGGCTCGTTCTGGGGGATTGCAGGAGTGACGGTCATCCATACCGTGACAGCCGGATCGGCCTGGAACTGGTCGACCGACGGATGGACCGGTTGGGCGCATAAAGCATCCTGGACGAAAGCTTCCGGCTCCTGCTCCGAGTACGGTCCCGTCATCGTCGGCGATCATGGGGAGCACGGTGCGGACGTTCACCTGGCTGCAGGTGCGGTGATAGCGACCGTCGAGCACGAGTTCACCGATCCTTCCGGCATCGGATGGGACGGCCTGACGCTCGTCGCACGCGTGCCGGGGACCGATGTCTCTCCCGGCCGCTGGATGACGATCGAGGTCAACGGCGAGGTTGTCTATGCGAAGTCCGGGTTCTCCAGTTCCGACCCTGCAAACCTGGTTCCGAAGGAGTTCCACGCCGACTTCCCGCCGTCCGGGACCGTGTGGGTGAAGGTCTCGCACGGGCAGAACCCGGCCTGGGACACCCGTTTCGCCATGGAGTACTACTCGCTCGAACTACATCCGCCTTCCTCCGCTGCCTCCTCCATCACCATCACCTCTCCCGATGACGATACGGTGGTGTCCGGCGGCAACGTCACCGTCGCCGGGAACGTCTCCGATCCGGCCATAACCAGCCTCACGCTCACCCACAACGGCGTGTTGTCGATCATTCCGGTGCAGGACGGGAACTTCTCGGCGGAGGTGACCCTTGCAGATGCGAACACGATCACGGTCGGCGGCTCCGGTTCAGGCGGCAGCCCGCAACCAGTTACCCTCCTCCTCGACGGGGACATGCTCCCGGCCGCCTTCTAGCAGGCGATCGGGTTTGATCCCCTCGACGCCGATTCCGACTGCTCGCAGTGGCCCGGGGACCAGGCCGGGAACGGGGTCATCGACGGCTACGAGGTCTTCGCCGGCGACCTCCCGGTCTTTGCGAAGTATCGGATCGGCGCCGACCTGTTCGCGGTGGATACCGACGGCGACGGCCTGACCGATGCGTTCGAACTGCTGAAGCTGGGCGCGTTCCCGGAGGAGCCGGGGCTGATGTCGGCGATGAGCGGTCCCGTCGCCACTGCCGGGACGGCGGACGACCCTGACGGGGACGGGCTCTCGAACCTGGAGGAGCAGACCTACGGGACCGACCCGCTGGTTGCCGACACCGATAAAGACGGTCTTTCGGACTCCGCCGAGGTCCGGATGGGGACCGACCCCTGCGCCGCCGACACCGACGGGGACGGGCTCGCCGACGGCTACGAGGCCGGGGAACCGGTCACTGTGGACGGGAAGACCTACTACAAGCAGCGGAGCGACCCGACCAAGGCGGATACCGACGGCGATGGATTGGACGATTTCTGGGAGGACTACCTGGGCACTGATCCCTACAACCCGGACACCGACGGCGACAGGCTCGCCGACGGAGAGGACGATGACCCGCTCACCCCTGCTGATCCCATTGGAGACCTCGTGCTTGAGCGGCTCCGCCAGGAAGTCGCGCTCCGGCTTGGTGCCCTGTTCGGCGAGACCGGCCTCGAGGGGGAGGCATTCAACTATCTCGTCGGAGACTGGGCAGCGCACCCGTATTATGCTCTGGGCTGGATTGCTTCAGGGCTTGCTGTCTACGGAGACGTCCGCGACCTCATCTACGCGATCTCCCAGTCCGATACCGTCGGAGCGGCGATCAGCGGCCTGGGGCTGGTCCCCTACCTTGGAGACTGCGAGAAAACCGCTGCAGATATCGCGAAGTACCTCCTGAAGTACCCCGACAATCTCCTCGATGTTGGGAGACTCCTGGCCGATCAGCACATCATTCAGCTCCTGCCCGATGAAGGTCAGTTGAATGTGATCGACCACCTCTACCTCTTCGCCACCGGAAGGAAGGTCGGGACGGAACTGGCCACCGACTACGGCCTGACGGAAGCCCAGATCGTGAAGATGCAGGCCCGCGGCGTTAAACTCGATGAAGTTACTCACGTTTTCAAGGTGGGAGACGATGCGATACCGCTCCGGGAAGCAATTAAGAACCATTATGCTGGTCGCCATGTTCACGGCACAGAAGGTACCAACCGGCCTGGTACCACCATCTTTCCAACTTCAGAACCAGTGACAACATTTGACTTGCCTTATCCGGGAACATCTTCGCTTACCCGAGCGCAGATGGAAGAGAAAATACTTGAGTGGCTCGACAGGGCTTTGTCAACAAAGTACACAGAAGCTCCAAAAACTTTTGTGAAAGATCGATACTCTTTCCCAGAAGAATGCGGAGTATACGAAATCGGATTCCAAATAAATGAAAAAGGGGTGTATACTGTTTTCCCCACGAAAGGAAGCCAAGTCTATATGTGGGATGGTAGCAAATGGTTGCCTCAAAGATAGAGAGATCGATCATGGTATGTGTAGTCTGGGATCGGCATCAACTGGAGAAAGAGCTTAGAGTGGGGAACAAGATCAATGAATTATTTAGCCTTACGCTCGGACTACGGGTGAATGATACCGATATTCTTGGGGGGGTGTACACTTTCGTTCACACTTTTTTTCTCCAGATCTATGCGGTTTTTTCCTACTTTGATCCTCTGGGATTGGAGGACATGAGGTTATATGTCGAGCCAAGCGACTGGGTGGACGCCCACGGGATCGATTCGCATTATGCCCTGAAAGACGAGGACCCCAGCATCCTGACAATTAAGTATCGCCGGATCGACATGAACAAACCTGAAGGATATATCGAAGTTCCGTTTCAGGACTTTGTAAAAGGTATTCTTGACTCAAACCGGCTCTTCATCGATCAGTGTCTGGAGATCAGACCCGACTTGATAGCTGATGAAGAGTTTCTTTCGTTTCAACGTGAAATGATCATAGTCGATCGATGGTATCGTCAAAAATGGTCTCCTATGGAAAGTTATACTTGATTAATATCGGTATTCTCTTTTTCAGAAAAAATGATGCAGACCGCCTCCTTCATGAATTCTCAACAGTATAACTAATAGTTTGCTGACAAGGCATCGACTATCTGGAGGATGCAATCGAGAGCGATCCGCTCAACCCGGACAGCGACGACGACGGGCTTTCCGATGCTTTCGAATGGGAGATCGAGACCGATCTCTGGTCGGCCGACACCGACGGCGACGGCCACTCCGACTCCGAGGAGCAGAACGATCCCGACTGCGACCCGCTGGTCTACGAGGAGCGCTACGGCCCCTCGCAATGGGCCGGGAGTTCCTCCTCGGCGCCGTCCTCGGGGAGTGGGGCGCCGACGACCACGACAATATCTAATCTGTTGTGTACGACTCAATTGGAAACCGCCCCCCTTCGCAGATGTGTTGTGGGTTGAAGTCGAAAGTCTTGGGGTGATGTGTGGCGTCTCCTTCGTTGTACCCCTCATGGTACACGAATCGAGATGTATTCGGAGCGTCGTATGCGATCAGCTGGGGATTGTCATATTTTCACGGGCGCGTAGATTGAATTCGGGTCCCGATAACTGTTTTACACTGGGAGAGAGGGAAGTCATGCCTTTTCCAGGTACGTGAATTGAGATATTGACAAACGACCCCTATATGCCTCATCAATGAGTCACGTCTGGCCCGGTTGTTCCCTCGTGAGCGCATGAGTGTGTGAATAGTGCGGAAAATTGTGCGGGGATGGTTGACACTGACCCTTGCAGAAAAATCTTCAAATATGCTATCATACTTCAGATAAAGCGTAATTATCCATATGCCCGCAATATAGGATTATCTGATTTACTGGCACTTTTTGAGGGTACCTCCCCTGGAAAAGGATGCCTAAAAACCGTTTGTTTCAAAAACAGCAATGGGCTCGCTGAGATTCGAACTCAGGACCTCCGCCATGTCAAGGCGACGTCATAACCGGCTAGACCACGAGCCCGTGCCTGCCCAATAATGTTGGTGCTCCGGGTATAAAACAATTCTCGTCCCGGGAACCGTTCCGTGTCGGCCCCGCCGGGCGGAGGCCGGTACGTGCTTATAAAAGGAGGTGACGGCCGGGACCGATCAGATCTCGGCGTGCTTTGCCGTGTGGATGCCGTCGATTCGCTTGATCTCTTCCATTGCATCGGCAGGCACCGCGGAGTCGACGGTGAGGACCATCAGCGCCTCTTCGCCGGGTTTATGGCGCCCCACCTGCATTCCCGCGATGTTCACGTTCGCCCGGCCGAGGATCGTGGCGGCCTTGCCGATGACGCCCGGCTTGTCGGTATGGCGGGAGATGACCACATGGCCGGTCGGGGTCAGGTCGGTCATATAACCGCCGATGCTCACGATCCGGGCCCGGTTCGGGCCGGAGACGCTGCCGCTCACCGACTCCGTCATCATATCCGTCTTCGCGGTGATGCTGATGATGTTCCGGAAGCCCTGCGCCTCTTCGGTCGTCGTCTCGCTCAGCCGGATGCCGCGCTCCTTTGCCACGAACTCCGCATTCACGATATTGACCGGCACCTGCAGGACCGGGTCGAGCAGGCCCTTTAAGATGACGCGGGTGATGAACTTCGTGTTCGGCAGCCCCGCGGCCTCGCCTCCGTAGGTGATCGCGATAGATTCGAGCCTCCCCTCGACAAGCTGGATGAGAAGGCTGCCCATCTTCTTTGCGAGGGCCGCGTAGGGCTCGACCACCGCCTGCTGTTCCGCAGGGATCATCGGTGCGTTCACCACGTACTTCGCAGCGCCGCCCGATAAAACGCTGATGCACTGGTTCGCCACCGAGATGGCGACGTTCTTCTGCGCCTCGACCGTACTTGCCCCGAGGTGCGGCGTCACGATCACCTTATCGAGGGCGAGGAGCGGAGAGTCCGTCGGCGGCTCGGTCTCGAAGACATCCAGCGCCGCACCGGCGACCTTACCGCTGGTTATCCCGTCAACGAGGGCTTTCTCGTCGATGATCCCGCCGCGTGCACAGTTAATCAGCCGGACGCCGTCCTTCATCGTGGCGATGGTCTTCTCGTTGATGACGTGGCGGGTTTCCTTGATCAGCGGCGTGTGGACCGTGATGACGTCTGCCCTCCGGAAGAGCTCCTCAAGCGGCACCATCTCCACGCCGAGGCTTGCAGCCTTCTCCTTGCTGATGAACGGATCGTAGGCGATGCACTTCATCGCCATCGCCTGGGCACGCTTTGCGACCTCGCGCCCGATACGCCCGAATCCCACGATGCCGAGCGTTTTATCGTTCAACTCGACACCCATGAATTTGGAGCGCTTCCATTCGCCTTTCTTGAGCGATGCGGTCGCCTGGGGGATATTGCGCGCGAGTGCGAGCATCATCGCCATCGTGTGCTCCGTAGCCGCCAGGGTATTTCCTTCGGGGGCGTTCGCGACGACGATGCCCCGGCGTGTCGCCGCCTCGGTATCGATATTGTCGACCCCGGCTCCCGCACGGCCGATGAACTTGAGTTTCGTTCCCGCGTCGATGACGCGTGCCGTAACCTCGGTGCCCGAGCGCACCAGCAGGGCATCGTAGTCCCCGATAACAGCAACGAGTTGATCCTCGGTTAGCCCGGTATTGACGTCCACATCGCCGAATTCCTTCAGGATGTCAAGCCCTTCCTCTGCCAGCGGGTCGCTGACCAGCACTCTATATTTCACAGTTCAACCCATATCTACTTCGACATCATATGTATTGATGCTTTTTCCTCCGAAATCTTTTAAGTAATGGTGAGAAGTATATGTGTGGTGCGAGCATGAAGGAAATGCCCAACGTTTTGTGGCTCGAAGAAATAAAAAAGGAAGATATCCCTTCTGTCGGTGGAAAAGGGGCTTCTCTTGGGGAGATGACCTCGATCGGTCTCCCCGTGCCGAAAGCATTTGTGGTGACCGCTCAGGCGTTCCGCAGGTTTCTTATAGAAACCGGGATCGAAGATTCTCTCTTCCGCAAGCTGGAGCGTCTCGACGTCGACGACAACGGAGCGCTGGAGTCGGTCTCCAGGGACGTGCAGGACCTCGTCATGAGTGTCGGCATCCCCGATCAGATTAGAGAGGAGATCACTGATGCATACACCCGGATGGGAGCGAACGGAACGGTCGTCGCCGTCCGTTCGAGCGCCACTGCCGAAGACCTTCCCGATGCCAGTTTCGCCGGACAGCAGGAGACCTATCTTAATATCCTCGGCGAAGAAGACCTTCTCGATGCGGTCCAGAGATGCTGGGCCTCGCTGTATGGTGCACGGGCCATTTATTATCGAGCGAAGCAGGGCTTCGACGACCGGAGTGTCAACATCGCCGTCGTCGTGCAGGAACTCATCCGTTCGGAGAAGTCCGGTGTCATGTTCACCTCCCACCCCGTCACCGGGGAACCTCTGATGATCATCGAGGGCTCATGGGGCCTTGGCGAAGCCGTCGTCTCAGGAAGTGTCTCCCCTGACAACTATGTCTATGACCTGCGCTCCGGGC
Organism: Methanoculleus sp. UBA291; assembly: GCF_002499755.1. NCBI lineage: Archaea > Methanobacteriati > Methanobacteriota > Methanomicrobia > Methanomicrobiales > Methanomicrobiaceae > Methanoculleus > Methanoculleus sp. UBA291. The sequence goes on from NZ_DANC01000029.1 coordinate 136,679, forward strand.
GGGTGGTCGACCGCCTGATCGCCGAGAAGGAGATCATGATCGTCCCGGAGGGCCAGCATGGGACGAAGACCGTCAACCTCTCCGCCGAGCGGCGCACCGCCCCGGTCCTTTCCGATGAGGAAGTGGCGCGCCTTGCCACGCTCGGCAAGATCGCCGAAGACCACTACGGCGTCCCGCAGGACATCGAGTGGGCAATCGTCGGCGACGGCGTCTTCATCCTCCAGTCCCGGCCCATTACGACGATCCGGCGGCCGGAGATCCCCGGTGCCGAAGCCGAACGTGCCGGACAGCCGAAAGGTACGCTCGGTGTGGTGCTGCTGGAGGGCCAGGGCGCTTCTCCCGGCGTCGCGAGCGGCCGCGTCGTGATCGTGCGGGACGTCAAGGACACGAGTTCCGTCAAAGACGGCGATATCCTGGTCACCCGAATGACTAACCCCGATATGGTTCCGGCGATGCGGCGGGTCAGCGCCATCGTCACCGACGAAGGCGGCATGACCTGTCATGCGGCCATCGTAAGCCGGGAGCTCGGGACACCGGCGGTTGTCGGGAGCAAGAAAGCAACGACGCTGCTCAAAGACGGACAGATCATCACCGTCGACGGCGAAAAAGGTCTTATCTACGAAGGAGCGGTTGCGTCGTCGGCGACGGCGGCACCGGCATCCGTGGCGATTGCGTCGGCGTCCGCTCCGGTCATCACCGGCACGCTCGTCAAGGTGAACGTCTCCCTGCCTGAAGCCGCACAGCGTGCCGCCGCAACCGGCGCGGACGGTGTTGGTCTCCTCCGGATCGAGCACCTGATCCTCGGCCTCTCCAAAACCCCCGGCTGGTACATCGAGCACGGCGCGGAGGAAGAGTTCATCGGTGAACTCTACAACGGCATCAAGACGGTGCTCGACGCCTTCCCGGGAAAGCCCGTCTGGGTCCGGACCCTGGACGCCCCAACCGACGAGTTCCGGAATATGGAGGGCGGCCAGGACGAGCCGATCGAGCACAACCCGATGCTCGGCTGGCGCGGCATCCGCCGTGACCTCCGGAGCCCTGAACAGTTCCGTATGCAGATAGAGGCCTTTAAGAGGCTCTGGGCCGCGGGATACAGCAATCTCGGCGTGATGTTCCCGCTCGTCAACCACCCCGATGAATTCGTCCAGGCCCGGACGATGATGAAGGAGTGGGGTGTCGACGTGGAGAACGTGACTCTCGGCATTATGGTCGAGATCCCGAGCAGCGCCATCCTGATCGAAGACTTCATCAAGGCCGGGATCCGGTTCGCCTCGTTCGGAACAAACGACCTCGTCCAGTACACGCTCGCCATCGACCGGAACAACGAGAACGTCGCCGATATGTACGAGCCGGAGCACCCCGCCGTGCTCCGGCTGATCGACCACTCGATCCGGGCCTGTCGGGAGCACGGCGTCGAGTGCTCCATCTGCGGCCAGGCCGGCTCCGATCCCCGTATGGCAGCCTGGCTTGTCGAACACGGCATCACCAGCGTCTCCGCAAACATCGATGCGGTTCCGCGCATCCGTGAGGCTGTAGCACGAAAAGAGCGGCAGATCCTCCTTGATGCGGCGAGAAGACATGCGTGAGGTTGGCTGCCCTGAGGAAGACCTTTTCTCCTTCCTCTCGTCAAAACGACGGGAGGACCTCGGGTACCGGCATATCTTAAGCTCGATGTGCACGCCGCCCCATCCGGTCGCGGCGCGGGCGCATGCTTTGTTCCTCGAGACCAACCTCGGCGACCCGGGGCTTTTCCCCGGGACGGCCGCGCTTGAGGAACTCCTCGTCCGACGGCTCGGTGCGCTGATGCACCACCCCGGCGCGGGAGGCTATGCGACCTCCGGCGGGACGGAGTCCAATATCCAGGCGCTTCGGATTGCAAAGAAGCAAAAACCGGTGAAGTTCCCGAACGTCGTGGTCCCGGCATCGAGCCATTTTTCGTTCCAGAAGGCCGGCGATATCCTGGGGCTTGAGATCCGGACGGCACCGCTCGATGCCCGGTTCCGGATGGACATGGAGGGGCTTGACGACCTTATCGACCGAAATACGGTCGCTCTTGTCGGTATCGTCGGGACGACGGAGTACGGCATGGTCGACCCCGTCGCCGCTCTCTCCGACGTGGCGCTCGACCGGGACGTCTTCCTCCACGTCGACGCCGCCTTCGGCGGCATGGTCGTCCCGTTTCTCGACCGCCCAGTCCCGTTCGATTTCCAGCTCCCCGGCGTCGACTCCATCTCCGTCGACCCTCACAAGATGGGGATGAGCACCATCCCGGCCGGATGTCTCCTCGTCCGTGACCCGGACTCCTTCGCGTGCCTCAACGTCGATACGCCCTACCTGACGGTGAAGCGGGAGTGCACCCTCGCCGGCACCCGACCCGGGGCCCCGGTGGCCGCCGCCTTCGCGGTTCTCGAATACCTGGGGATGGACGGCATGCGAGCGGTGGTCGCCGGGTGCATGGAGAACGCTCGAAGGCTGATCGAAGGGATGGAGACGCTCGGCTGCCCGAGAGCAGTGACCCCGGACGTCAACGTGGCGACGTTCTCCTGTGAGCGTGCGCCTGCCGGCTGGCGGGTATCGAGGACCCGGAACGGCCATATGCGGATCGTCTGCATGCCCCACGTCACACGCGACGTGGTCGAAAAATTCCTTGAAGATATGGGGAACCTGAATGCTTGAACGGCTGATCCATTCTCTGGAAACCGCTCCGGTTATGAAACGGGGCGAGTACAACTACTTCATCCATCCGATCACGGACGGGGTGCCGCTCCTTGAGCCCGGGCTTCTCCGCGAGATCGGGTGCGCCATGGTGCGGTGCCTCGACCTCTTGCGGGTCGACAAGATCGTCGTCTGCGAGGCGATGGGCATCCACATCGGCGTCGTCCTCTCGCTGATGACCGACATCCCGCTGGTTGTCGTGAGAAAGCGCCCCTATTGTCTCCCCGGCGAGGTCGCGGTGCACCAGACCACAGGCTACTCGAAAGGAGAACTTTACCTGAACGGTGTCGGTGCGGGCGACCGGGTCGTGATCGTTGACGACGTCTGCAGCACCGGAGGCACGCTCCGCGCTCTTATCGGTGCGATCGAGCATACCGGCGCCGAGATCGCCGATATCTGCGTGGTCATCGGCCGGGGCGACGAGGATGTTGGCCGGCCGCTCAAGACCCTGGTCCGGGTTGAGGTCTCCGAGACGCAGGTGCGTGTCGTTGATACCTGTCTCCGACCTTATTGAGCGGCTCCATGAGCGTGGAGCGCGGAGCGTTGCTCTCCAGTTCCCCGCCGGACTCGCGCGACAGGCGCCGCAGGTAGCCGCCGCACTCCGCGGTGCGGGCTTTTGGGTGATCGTCAGCGGCGATCCCTGCTACGGCGCCTGCGACCTTGCGCTCGACGCCCTCGCCCACGCCGACGTTCTGGTCCATTTCGGCCATGCGCCGGTCGAGGAGCGGCCGGACGTCCTCTACGAACCCGTCCGCTTTGATTTTGACGTGGATGTGCTCAAAACGGCCCTCCCCCTCCTCCGTTCCCGCCGCATCGGCCTCGTCACCACGGTCCAGCACGCCCACCTGATCGGTGCGATGGCGGCATATCTCTGTGAGCACGGCGTCGAAGCGGTCGTCGCCCCCGGCGACGGGCGCACGCCGCTCCCCGGACAGGTCCTCGGGTGCAACTTCGCCGCTGCACGGGCGACGGGGGCCGGCGAGATCCTCTTCGTCGGGACCGGGGTCTTCCATCCCCTCGGGATCCGGCTCGCCACCCGGGCGCGGGTGGTGGCGCTCGACCCTTACACCCGCGAGGCGCAGGAGGTGGACGCTTCCCGCCTGGTCCGTCGCCGTGCCGCGGTTATGGAGAAAGCCCGTGATGCCGCAAGTTTCGGAATCATCGTCAGCACCAAGAGCGGTCAGCAGCGGATGAGTCTTGCCCGGCGGCTCGTCGCCCTCTCCGACCGGGCCGTGATCGTCGCGATGCGCGAGGTCTCGCCCGGAGAGATGCTCGACCTCGGGTTTGCGGCTTACGTGAACACCGCCTGCCCCCGGCTCGCCTACGACGACCAGGCCCGGTTCCCGGTCCCGGTGCTGACGCCGCCGGAGTTCGAGATCCTCTGCGGGGTCCGGGCCTGGGACGACTATACAATCGACGAGTACCTCGCACCATGAACCTCCGGCAACTTGAGATGCGGCTTGAGCATCTGGAGGGCTTTGAGCGGCCGACGACGCGCCTCGAACAGTATCAGACCCCGGCACCGGTGGCCGCCCGCCTCCTCCACCATGCCGCCATGCAGGGGGCGATCACGGGGCGTCGGGTCTGCGACCTCGGGTGCGGGACCGGAATCCTTGCCCTGGGCGCGGCCCTCCTCGACGCAGCCGCCGTGATCGGGCTTGATATCGATCCGGCCGCGATAAATGTGGCCCGGCGGAACGCCGGGGAGTTCGGCGTTTCGGTGGAATTTCTCGTCGCCGACGTCCGAAACCCCGACCTCGATCGGCGGCGGCTTTCCTGCGACACCGTCGTGATGAACCCGCCGTTCGGAGCGCAGAGGGCGCACGCCGACCGGCCGTTCATCGACCTCTCGCTTGAACTCGCGGTGGTGGTCTACGGCATCTTCAACGAGGGTTCGGCCCCGTTTGTCGCCGCCTATACCGAGGGCCGGGCGACGGTTGAGGAGGTGATCCGGTGCGCGTTTCCGCTCAAGCGGACGTTTGCCCACCACCGCCGGGAGCGCATGGATATCCCGGTAGAAGTCATACGCTTAAGGCGGATCTGACGTCCGTGACCGCCGATATAAAACCGATCTGGAGGCTCTCTGCCGCCCACCTGGTGACCGATCTCTATTCGCCGGTTCTCCCTGCAATCCTGCCGCTCCTCATCGTCGACCAGGGCTACTCGTTCTTCCTTGCCGGGCTGATCGTCACGGTCTACACCCTCACGTCGTCGTTCGTGCAGCCGTTCGCCGGCTGGCTCTTCGATACCCGGGGGATCGCCGTCCCCATCAGCGTGAGCGTCCTCATCAGCGCGGTGTTCATCTCCGTGATAGGCCTCCTGGACAACTACTTCCTCGTCCTCGCCTCCGCCGCCGTCGCGGCGCTGGGAAACGCTTCTTTCCACCCGAGCGCGCTCGGGACCGTCAGCCGGCTGACCCAGGATGCACACCGGGGCAGGATCACCTCATTCTTCGTCATCGGCGGAAACCTGGGCTACGCACTCGGTCCTATCTGTGCCGGCATCGTTGTCGGGCTGATGGGCCTTCCGGGCCTTGCCGTCCTTGTCATCCCCGGCCTCGTGATGGCGGCGGTGCTCCGGTGGACCCTGTCCGCTCCCGGACATACAGCGGTCCCGGCGGCGCAGGTCCGGACTGAACGGTCCGCGTACCGGGCGATCGTTCTTCTCGTCGCGGCCTCAAGCCTCCGTGCATGGGCCATATTCGGCTCGGTCGCGTTCCTTCCCACCATCCTCACCGAGCGCGGCATCGACCTTGTGACCGCGAACCTGATCGTATCGGGTATGCTTATCGCCGGGGTCGTCGGGCAACTCGTCGGGGGTGCGCTCTCCGACCGTTACGGCCGCAAAGAATTCACGATAGGCGGACTTGTTGCCGCCATCCCGCCCTTCGCCGTATTCCTGACCACCGGTGGTATCGTCTCCATCGTTGCGCTGATTATCTTTGGGTTCATCCTCTGGTCGACCTTTGCCGTCACCGTCGCCATGGCCCACGAAATGGCCCCGGGGAACGCCGGGCTCGTCTCCGGCCTCATGCTCGGGCTCGCGGTCGGCGTGGGCGGGATAGGGGTTGCGGTCACCGGCGCCATCGCTGATATGACCTCGCTTTCCCTTGGCCTCATGACGATCCCGCTTGCGATTGTCCTTGCCGTTCCGCTCTTCCTCGCCACTTCCTACCCCTGGAAATCCCTCGGACGGAGCCGGCTCTCCTCCCGGGGGACGACCCCGCCCCAAACTCCTTAAGTACCGGGAGTGCCGATTCATCCCCGATGGTCACCCGGCTTCAGCGTTACCGGCAGATCGCGGATGTGCTGACCCGATACGGTTTTGAGATCCTCGTCGACGAGTTCGTCTCCCGGAGCGAACGACGCCGGGGGCTCCACCGGGCCCCGGAAGAGAAGCGATCGGTGTACGAACGTATCCGCCTTGCCATCGAGGAACTGGGGCCCACGTACATAAAGTTCGGCCAGATAATGAGCACACGCCGGGAGCTCCTCCCGCCGGAGCTTATCCAGGAACTGCAGAAGCTCCAGGATCGGGTGGCTCCGGTCCCGTTTGAGGAGATCCGACCGGTGATCACGCAGTACTGCCCGAACCTCGAGGAGTGTTTCGCCGTCGTCGAGGAGGAGCCGGTTGCAGCGGCTTCCCTCTCGCAGGTGCACCGCGCGGTGACGAAGGACAGCCGGGTCGTCGCCCTCAAGGTGCAGCGCCCCGGGATTCCCGACCTCATCGAGACCGATCTCGTGATCCTGCGGTCGCTTGTGGCCCGGGCGGAGTCGATCTTTCCTGACCTGCGGGTCTATAACCTCCAGGGCATGGTCGACGAATTTTCGGTCCAGATCCGGCGCGAACTGGACTTTACCCAGGACGGAATGAACGCGGACCGACTCAGACGAAACATGAGTGGTCTCCCGTGCGTGAAGATCCCGCGCATCCACTGGAAGATCTCCGGGCCCCACCTGCTTGCCATGGACTACGTCGAAGGAGTCCGGATCGACGACGTGGAGGCTCTACGGAGATTTGGTCTCTTCCCGGAAGATATTGCCGAGATCGGGTTTGAGGCTTATGTCAAGCAGATCTTCGTCGACGGTTTCTTTCACGGGGACCCCCACCCGGGAAACCTTCTGGTGACGGAGCGAGGGGAGGTCATCTTCCTCGACTTCGGGATCGTCGGCGTCCTCCGTCTGGAGAGAAGACGGGTCTTCGTCGATCTCCTCCTCGCCATGACCCGGACGGACGTCGACGGCGTGATTACAGCGTTGCAGAGGCTCGACGTCCGGATCAGCCCGGCGGTTCTCGATGCCCTCAAGGACGACCTCTACCTGGTGCTGCTTGATTATCGGGAGACGAAGATCGAGCAGGTGAACTTTGCGACAACGATTCAGGGCCTGACCGATGCCCTCCGCAGGTATCGCATCCGGGTGCCGTCCACCCTGATGCTCATGATGAAGGTGATCGTCATGGTGATGGCCATCGGCGTTCGGCTCGACCCCACGTTCAACTTTGACCGGCGAATCCGACCGTACCTGACGGAGATCGCTGCACGGCAGCGGCTCTCTCCGGATAACATGACGGGTGCGATACGGTCCCTTGTGAGTGCGACGGAGAATCTGCTTGCCATCCCGGGGAACGTGAACGAGACTCTGAAGGCCTTTTCGGAGGGCACCATCACGGTCAAACTCGCGAACCGCGACCTCACCGCAATCGTCGGCGTCATCGACCGGACGAGCGACAAGATCGTCGTCGGACTGGTGGTCGCTGCAATCGTCGTGGGCTCGTCGGTGGTGCTCCGGGTGGCCGATCTCCCGGTTCCTGGATACGTCTCGATCCTCGCCACCCTGGGCTACGTGTTTGCGGTGCTTGTCGGATTCTATGCAGTCTATCGGGTTCTCAGGTACGGCCACGCTCTCCGGTGAAACCCGGGTTTTGGCTGACAGCGGGCTGAGACGGACGTAAAAAAAGTTATTCGGACTTTTTCTTGAAGAACAACTTGCAGTGGCAGGCCCCCTGCTCTTCAATCTCTTTCTCGTGGTAGATACAGGGACAGACGATGAGCTGGTCTTTCTCGACGTCCCCGCTCCGGAGCCTGCAGGGGCAGTATGCCGCCCCGAGCCGTTCCTGGTTCCGTGCGAGCCCGCGGAGAACGGCCGAGAGTTGCTTCTCGTCGACGTTTAAGACAAAGCCTTTCTCCTTCGCGTACACCTTTGCCCTGGTCCGCTCCGCTTCGATTTTCTCTTCTGCTGTCATGATACAACTAACTCCTATCATCCGGGTTTCCGGCGCCCGTACTCTTCGATATGGGCTATCATCGATTTAAATATCTTTATCCCATCCTCCGAGCCGAGCGCCCGTTCGCTCGCTCGCTCGGGATGCGGCATCATCGCAAGCACGTTCCCCGCTTCCGAGAGGACGCCGGTGATGCTCTCCGCCGACCCGTTCGGGTTGCTCTCCGGCGTCGCGTTGCCGTGCTCGTCGCAGAACCGGAACGCGACCCGCTTTTCGCGGTTCAACCGCGCGATCACATCATCGGGGGCGACGTAGCGCCCCTCCGCATGAGCGATCGGCACCCGGATGACCTCGCCCTCGTGGTAGAGCGCGGTGAACGGCGATCCGGTGCTCTCGACGCGAAGGCAGACATGCCGCGAGATGAACTTGGGGTAAGCGTTCAGCGTGAAGGTGCCCGGGACCAGTCCGGCCTCCGAGCCGATCTGCGCACCGTTGCAGATCCCGAGGACCAGTCTCCCCTCTTTCGCGTGCCTGATGATGTCGGTCATGATCGGGGTCCGTGCGGCGATGGCTCCGGCCCGGAGGTAATCCCCGTAGGAGAACCCGCCGGGCAGCACCACCGCATCGTATGGTCGTCTGAGTCCGTCCTTGTACCAGACGAGATCCGTCTCGACCCCGCAGACGTCCGCAAGGACGTGGTAGGTGTCCCGGTCGCAGTTGCTGCCGCCGAACTGTACCACAGCGAACCTCATGCCTTACTCAACCTCAATCGTGTAGTGGTGAATGACCGGGTTTGCAAGGAGCCGCTCGCACATCTGTCCTGCTGCTTCTCGCGCCGCCGCCGTGTCCGCCGCATCAAGCGTGATCCGGAAGAGCCGTGCCGTGTCCAGATCCTCGGTCGGAAACCCAAGGTTTGTGAGGGCGTGCTGGATGGCGCGCGCTTCGGGGTTCAACATTCCCTCTTTCAGTCCAATGGTGACGGTAACGTTGTACTTCATGCGGATTCACCCCGGGGCGGGGAGAGAATGCGTTTCGCGACCCCGGCGTAGGTCTCCATAACGTCTCCCTTGTTGAAGCGGTAGACATCCTTATCGAGAGACGTTCCGGTCTGTTTATCCCAGAGCCGCATCGAGTCCATGCTGATCTCGTCGCCGACGAAGATCTCTTCGTTGTAACGGCCGAATTCGAGTTTGAAATCGACCAGGGTAATGCCGCGCGCGTCAAGGTACTCCCGGAGGATCTCGTTTATCGCGAGCACCTCGGCTTTGATCTGGTCGAGCTCCTCGGGCGCAACGAGTTTCAGAGCGTAGATCAGGTCGTCGTTCAACATCGGGTCGTGATGGGTGTCGCTCTTGTAATCGATGACGATCACCGGCGGGTCGAGCGGCTCCCCTTCCCTGAACGGGTAGTTGCGCACGATGGACCCGGCTGCGACGTTCCTGACGATCACCTCAAGCGGGATCATCGTGAGCGCCCGCACTGCGAGGGTGGCGGGCTCGATGCTTTCGAGGTAGTGGGTCCGGACCCCGTTCTCTTCAAGGTACCTGAAGAGGAAGGAGGAGACCTCCGCGTTATATCTCCCCTTGCCGCCCAGGGTATCTTTTTTCTCGCCGTCAAAGGCCGTGATGTCGTCCCGGAACTTCATGATGTATACTCCCGGGTCGTCGGTACGATAGACGGACTTCGCCTTCCCTGTGTAGAGGAGGTCAACCTGTTTCATGGGCAAAATCTCCTGATAGATGTTGTCGGGCTAAATGATGAGGTTATGCTCCCTCCCTCCGGCCTGGTGCCGCGATCCTCTCCGCGAGCCGCCGGATCAGGGGTTCGAGCACGGGGGAATACCACCCTTTCTCGATGTACTGCGGGTAGATACAGAGCCGTTCGGCGAGATCGGCGTCTCCGGCCACTCTCCGGAGTTCCTCGATCTGCGGCCAGGGGTGTTCGGGGTTGACGTAGTCGATGGTGAGCGGGGAGACCCCGCCGAGGTCGTCCACGCCGCACTCGACGAGGCGGGCGGCGTCGGCAAGGTTCGGGGGTATCTGCACAGCCACATCCGCCGGGAGGATCTCCCGGGCGAGGGTTATCGTCGCGCGTAAGTCGTCTGTTTCGGGAGCCGGAGCGCCCTCCATCGGCGTCCCCGGCTTAGGGCAGAAGTTCTGCACGATCACCTCCTGGATGTGGCCGAACCGCGAATGAAGGTCCCGGATGACCCGGAGCGACTCCTCCCGGTCCTCCGGCGTCTCTCCGATCCCGATTAATATCCCGGTCGTGAACGGAATGGAGAGTTTTCCGGCGTTCTCAATCATCTCGATCCTGACCGCCGGATCTTTTCCCGGCGAGTCCCGGTGCGCGGGGACGTCCGCGGTCGTCTCCAGCATCAGGCCCATGCTCGCGTTCACCTCGCGGAGCCGGTCAAGTTCCTCGTAGGAGAGGATGCCGGCGTTGGTGTGCGGCAGGAGCCCTCTTTCTACGGCCGCAAGAGAGAGGTCGTAGAGGTAGTCGAGGATATCTGCATAGCCGAGTTTCCCCAGTTTCGCCGCAAAGCCGGGCACCCTGCCGGGCCGCTCCCCGAAGGTGAAGAGCGCCTCCGTGCAGCCGAGGCCGGCACCCGCATCCATGGTCCTGATCGCCTCGTCGGGGGGCATGATGCACCCCTCCCGCACCGGAGTCCGGAAGCAGCAGTAACCGCAATGGTTGGCGCAGACTGTTGTTATGGGGAGGAATACGTTTTTTGAAAAGGTGATCACGCGGCGGCGCATGGATATATGTCGTCTCCCCCCGACATGAACTTTAGGGAGCGATCTCTCGGGTGCGTCCGAAGCGATACTACAATAAAATTGTCTAAAGACAAGTGATATGGGTTTTATGCGACGCATCCGTAACGATGCCTTTTTGAGAGTGTCCCGACAACCGATTCACAATGTACTTTCACGCGCTCATTCCTTTTAAGCCTACGAACCCCAAGACACGCCTCTCCTGCATCCTCACCCAGGAAGAGCGTGAGGCGTTCGCCCGGGCGATGCTTGGAGACGTGATCGCCTCCGTGCTGAAGTCGGGGTGCAGCGCCACCCTGCTCTGCACCCACCCCTTCAAATACGAGAACGCGCTCATTGCCGTCCGGAAAGAGTCGTTGAACGATGCGATCAACTGGGCGCTCGGTCAGTTCCACTGTCCGGCGCTCATCATCATGGCCGACCTTCCCCTGGTGACGGCCGGGGATATCCAGCGGCTGATCCGCACCGAGAAGGATATGTCCATCGTGCCGGGCCGGGGCGGCGGGACGAACGTCATATTCTTAAAGAAACCGCGATGCTTCCACGCCGACTTCTACGGCGCAAGTTTCCTCGATCACCTCCGTGTCGCCGGGGAGTGCGGCTTCTCCGTCGAAGTGATCGATTCGTTCCGGATGTCGACCGATATCGATGAGAAGGAGGACCTGGTCGAGATCCTCATCCATGGGAGGGGAAGAAAGAGCCGGGAGTTCCTGGAAGAGTCAGGGTTCTCTCTTGCCATCGACGAGAAGGGACGGGTCGGCGTGAAGCGCGACGCCCATAAAGAGGCACTCTGAAGCGTCGATGGCGGCGATCCCGGCGTAGTCGCCGACGGGAAGCCCGAGCCCCCGCACGATAACCGCGGGGATGCACTCGTTGGCCTCTCCCATCACGAGTTCGGCGGCTGATGCGATGCAGTCCGCCACCGCCCGCTTTGTGACTTCGAGTTCACGGCCGAAGAGGTCTTTTTTCCCGCGTTCATCGAGCACGGAGGGGATGCCCGAACACCCGATGGCAACCCCGCTGCACCCGAGCCGCATCGCGTGCGTCCGGGAATCGACGATGAGGACGCCGACGTCCACTCCCGTCCGTGCGGCGATCGCTGCACGGATACGCGCGGCGGATGCATCCGGGTCGAGAGGAAGGAGGAGGACGGAGCCGGACGGAGCGTTTGAGGCGTCGATCCCGGCGTTCGGGAGGAGCGTGCCGTTCTTCATGCAGAGCAGGAACCCGGGGATGCCCCCGACGATCCGGTCGCTCTCGCCGAGCACCACCTCGGCAAGGCGGGGGTCCATCCGGTAATCTTCGGCGAGCTGGATGGCTTTTGCCGACGGCTTGATGTCTGTGAGCCTTCTGGCCCGCCCCTCGGCGGTGGCTACGGCGGACTCTGCAACGACCACGATGTCCCCCCTCTGGAGGCCCCGGGACTCCGAGCATTCGGCGGCCGCAAGGATATGGGCCGTCATATCGTCCCCCGAACAGACCAGGGGGGTCGCAAGGCCGTATACATGGAATGATGGTGCCGTCATGTCTGCTTCATCTTTTCATAGACCCGTAGGAGGTCGGCGGTCTCCCGCACGTCGTGGCTCCGCACGATGGCCGCTCCCTTGTCCACCAGCATCGTCGTGAGCGCGAGCGTGGCCGCGAGCCGCTCTTCGGGAACCCGGGCAAGCAGGTTTCCGATGAACGATTTTCGGGAGATTGCGGCGAGCACCGGGCGGTCGAAGGCCGAAAACGCCTTGAAATTCCGGCAGAGTTCCCAGTCGTCCTCACTCGTCCGCTCCGGGGTCCATCCTCCGACTGCCGGGTCGAGGACGTACTCGTCGATTCCAAGGCTCTCGCACCGTGTCACGACGGTTTCGAGTGCCGAGAGCGTTGCGGCAAGCCCGACGGCATCGCCGGGCTTCTTGAAACTCGCCATCGCGAATACCGGCAGCCCGGAGTCGGCGACCAGCCTCGCGTAGCGCTCGTCGGCAAGGCCGGAGATGTCGTTTATCGCATGGATGTCATGGCGGAGGCAGACCTCGAGCACCTCCGGATACCGGGTGTCCACCGAGAGGGTAATCCCGGTCCCGTCGAGTTCCGAGAGCGCTGCATCCACCCGTTTCTCTTCTTCGGCGACGGTGATGGGGCGCGAGCCCGGGGCCGTGCTCCGCGCTCCGAGGTCGATCATATCGGCGCCCGCTTCAAGCATGGCGAGGCCCCGGTCGTATATTCCCCCTATCGGGGTGTAGGAGCCCCGGTAGAACGATTCGGGGCTGCAGTTGATGATGCCCATCAGGCGAACCGGCGCGTCGCCGCCGATCCGGAGATGGTTTACCGTACAGTGGTGTTGCAGCATGTCCTTAGCCTGGCCGCACGGAAGGTGTTCTCCATCAGCGTCGCGATTGTCATGGGACCGACGCCTCCGGGAACGGGGGTTATCGCTCCCGCCCGCTCGCGCACCGCCTCAAAGTCGACGTCGCCGCAGAGTTTGCCCTGCTCGTCGTGGTTGATACCGACGTCGACGACCGTCGCACCCTCCTTGACCATATCGGGTTTGACAAATTTTGCTTTCCCAACCGCGCTGACGAGGATATCGGCTCTTCGCATCTCGTCTTCGAGGTTCTCCGTTTTTGAGTGGCAGACGGTGACGGTTGCATCGGCGTTCAGGAGCAGGGCGGCCATGGGCCTTCCCACGTCGATGCTCCGGCCGACGACCACCGCGCGCTGTCCTCCGGTCGGGATTTCGTACTCAGCGAGGAGTGTCATGATCCCCAGCGGAGTGCAGGGGGCAAAGACCGGGGTTCCGGCGAGAAGCCGCCCGAGGTTGTAGGGGTGGAACCCGTCCACATCCTTTTCGGGTGCGATCGCATCGATGATGCGGGTGGTGTCCACTTCTCTTGGGAGCGGCAGCTGGACCAGGATGCCGTCGATGTCGGGGTCGTTGTTGAGGCGTGCGACCGCCTCGAGCACCCGCTCGGTAGAGGCATCCTTCTGGAGTTCGATGCCGACCGACCCGATCCCGACGCGCTCGCACGTCCGGTGCTTCATGCGGACGTACATCTGCGATGCGGGGTCTTCGCCCACGATGACGGTTGCGAGGCGCGGGTAGAGTTCGGACTCCTCTATCTCCTCCTTGAGGATTTCGAGCCTCTTCTCCGAGGTTGCTTTGCCGTCGAGTATCATGCTACTTCTGGGTTGAGGGGATACTTACTCGCGAGGGCAATAACCTCTTCCCTCACTTCGTTGATTGCCTTCTTCGAGGTCCTGTCCCGGGCGATATCCTTGACGACCCGGGCGATCCAGTGGCCGATCTGCTTCATCTCCTCTTCTTTCATGCCGCGGGAGGTGACGGCCGGTGTGCCGATCCGTAGCCCGCTCGTCACGAAGGGACTGAGGTGTTCGCGGGGGATGGTATTCTTGTTCACGGTGATGCCTGCCTCGCCGAGCGCGGTCTCGGCCGCAAGGCCGGTGAGGTGCTCGCCGTTTGTGGAGATGCTGGTCAGGTCGAGCAGGATCAGGTGGTTGTCGGTGCCGCCGGAGACGAGGTCGAGCCCTTCTTCGATGAGGACATCGGCGAGCGTGCGTGCGTTCTTGACAATCTGTCCGCAGTAGTCCTTGTATGCGGGGGTCAGCGCCTCCTTGAAGCAGACTGCCTTTGCGGCGATGATGTGCATCAACGGACCACCCTGCATGCCGGGGAAGACGGACTTATCGATGGCGGCGGCATCTTCCTTGCTGCACATGATGGCGCCGCCCCGGGGGCCGCGGAGGGTCTTGTGCGTCGTTGTCGTCACGATGTCGACGACCCCGACCGGGGAGTTATGATACCCGGTTGCGCAGAGCCCGGCAATGTGGGCGATGTCCGCCATGCACCGGGCGCCGACCGTATCGGCGACTTCCTGAAACGCTTTGAAATCGATCTCGCGCGGGTAGGCGCTTGCACCGCAGACGATGATCTGCGGCTTTACGATCCGCGCCATCTCCTCGATTGCTGCGTAGTCGAGCGTCTCCGTCTCGGGGTCGACGCCGTATTGGAAGATGGAGTACCAGCGCCCGGTGATGTTAACCGGCGAACCGTGGGAGAGGTGGCCGCCCTGAGTGAGGCTCTGGCTCAGTATCCTGTCTTTATAGTTGAGATAGGCAAAGTAGACCGCCTGGTTTGCCTGACTTCCCGAGTGCGGCTGGACGTTCGCGTGCTCCGCTCCGAAGAGGCTGCACAGTCTGTCGCGCGCCAGGTTCTCGACGATGTCGTGGAACTCGCATCCTCCATAGTAGCGCTTGCCCGGATACCCCTCGGCGTATTTATTGGTCATTATTGAACCCATCGCCTCGAGAACCGCCTTGCTCACGACGTTTTCGGAGGCGATCAATTCCAATCCGTTGATCTGCCGCAGGCGCTCTTTCTCGATGAGGCCTGCGACTTCAGGATCGAAGTTTTCCAGACTTGACATGCAGAAAAAGGGTTGCTCCGGTGAGGTAATAGTCTTTCTTCAGGATCGAGAACGGAGTTCATCCTCGTCGTGTTACCGGCGCGATACGGTCCGTCTCCCGAACGTACTCTCCCCTTATGCGTCCATTTCCCGCTCAAAGCCGCGGAGGGAAAAAGCCTCGACGGCACCTGCCCGTAATCCGCGCGTCGAGGCGGCAATGCAGCGGTTGCGTCGCCGCGGTTCACGGTATCCGTCGCATCCCCGATAACATGTAATAATTCTTCATTTCGAGGGATCTATAGTAATATTATTACGTAACTATTATCAAGGATTAGTTTGAGGGAGATAATGGCGCAGAAAGATGCGAGAATACGGTTTCTCGAGCGCGAACTCGCAGAGCGCGAGAAGGAGATGGAGACGATGAAGGAATACGATCAGCCGAGGGCGTCGGGGGCGAGCGAGGAGCGTCTGGAGGCGGGGGAAGAGCGCTTGCGCGACCTGGAGCGGAAGGTGCGGGAACTTGAGGCCCTGGTAAAAGGCCTGACGGAAGAGGTACTGGATGTGAAGTCCGTGGCTATGAAACTCTCCCGCGATGCGGACGAGCGCCGGAAGACGCCGGTGGTTGCCAATGAAAGAAAGACGGCAGCCACGCTTCAGGCGGAGCCCCGGGTCAGTGCCGAACCCGCGCCACCGTCGCGTGCCGCGGAACCCCGCGCTCCCGCGCGCCCGGTGGAAAAGCGGCCGGCCCGCTCCATTCCGGACGACGGGGACATGGAACTCATCATGCAGAACGACGGGACACTGAAACCGGAGACGAGAAGGCCCTCGGAGTATATCGTCGCCAGTACCCGATCCGGGAACGCTCCGGTGAAGGGCCGGGGAAAGGGCGGCAGGCCATCCGAACGGACACTTTTCGTCGAACAGAAGAGACGTCCGGTTGACGACGTCATCCAGGCTGACGAGGATGACACGGTCGACCTCGACCGGTAGGTGAAGGGAGTCTGATCCTTGTACATCACGCAGCTTGAGATCGACAACTTCAAGTCTTTCGCCAGAAAGACGAAAATTCCTTTTTTCGAAGGATTCACCGTCGTCTCAGGTCCGAACGGGTCAGGAAAGAGCAACATCATCGACAGTATTCTCTTTGTCCTGGCGCTCTCCGGCGCGCGGGGGCTGAGAGCCGAGAAACTGACCGATTTAATCAACGTCAACACCGGGAAGAACACCGCTGAGGTGACGATCACGTTCTCGGACGGCACGACGATACGCCGCCGGATCAAGCGGACGCCTACGGGATACTACAGTTACAACTACTTAAACAACCGTCTCTGCAAACAGAGCGACGTCATCGAGTTTCTTGCGAAGATCGGGATCAAGCCGGAGGGCTACAACGTCGTGATGCAGGGTGATATCACCCACATCATGGAGATGAGCGATGGAGAGCGGCGGAAGATCATCGACGAGATCGCAGGTGTTGCCGAGTTCGATCATAAGCGCGAACAGGCGTTCTCGGAGCTTGAGGTGGTGCGGGAGCGGATCGAGCGTGAGGAGATCCTCCTTTCCGAACTGGTGACGCGGCTGGATGCGCTCCAGCACGAGCGTGAACAGGCGGAAGAGTACCGGCGGCGGCAGGGGGAGCTGGAACACCTCGAGCGGTGCCGCGGAGCGGCGCTCGTTCGCCAGAAGGAGCAGGAGATCGGGGCCCTTCGCAGCCTGGTGGCGGATCAGCAGGCGGCGTTCGGCCGTACTTCCAGCGAGGCGGAGGCTGTCGGGGCAAGCCTTGACGAGGCGCGTGGGCGCCAGCAGGCCGTTGAAGAAGAGATCAACCGCAAGAGCGGTCCCGAGTATCTTGAACTTGTCGGACGCCTTGAGGAGGCGCGGGGCGGGATCAAGGTCGGTGAAAAGACTCTCGAGCAACTGAAGACCGGGCGGGACGAGAACCTTGAGGCGGTCCAGCGGGTCTACATGGACAGCAGGCGCGCCGAGGCAAAAGTCGAGGAGTGTGCCGGACAGATCCGCAATCTCTCGATAGACCGGGCGAACCTTGCGATGGAACTCTCGACGCAGCGCGAAGAGATGAAGGCGGTCGAGGCTCGTATCGCAAGCGAGAGCAAGGAAGTCGAGGGGGTAAAGGACCAGCTCTTCGCCCGGCTGCAGGATCTTGAGAGTAGAAAGGAACTCCGGGCGAAGATCCTCCACGAACAGGACATCTTCATCGAGAAGAGCCGGATGCGCACGTCGGAGCGGGAGCGCCTGGAGGCACGTCTCCGCCAGGTCGAGGAGGAACTCGCAAACAAGCAGGCGCAGGTCGCGGACTATTCTTCCTGTATGGCGGATTGCGAGGGGGAGAAGCGCCGGATCGAGCGCGACCTTTCCGAGGCCGAGAGTACGCTCTTCGCGCGGCGTTCGGCCCTTGACCGGCTGAAAAAGGAGATCCGGGAGAACGAGCAGAGCCTGATGCGCTACGAAGCGCAGCAGCAGGCGCAGGGCGATGCCGGCGGGAGGGCGATGGACGTTGTCCTCGGCATGGATGGCGTCCACGGCACCGTTGCACAGCTCGGGCGGGCACCGCCGGAGTATGCGACCGCGCTCGATGTAGCGGCCATGGGCCGGCTCCGCTGGGTGATCGTCGATACCGATGCGGTTGCGGCCGATGCCATCCGCTACTTGAAGGAGAACCGCCTCGGGCGGGTCACATTCCTGCCGCTCAACAAACTCCGTCCCCCGATCCTCTCGCCGCTTGAGGCGGACCCGGGCATTGTCGGCTATGCGGTCGACCTTCTGGAGTTCGACCCGGCGCTCGACCGCGCGTTCCGGGTCGTCTTCGGCGCGACGGTGGTGGTGGACACCCTTGAGCGGGCGCGCCGGATGATGGGCCGGTACAAGATGGTCACCCTGGACGGGGACTTTGTCGAGAAGAGCGGCGCCATGACCGGCGGCACGCAGACGAAGAAAATCCGGGGGTTCGGCGTGGCGGTCGACGACGAGATCACCCGGGTCCGTGCCGCGCTTGTCGGTCTTGAGGCGGAGGCGGGAGAGGTCGAGGCCTCCATCGGTCGCCTTACTGTGGCTGCAGAGGCGAAACGAGCGGAACGGAGCGCAATCGACGAACAACTTGCACGTTACCGCATGCTTGTGGAGGAGTTCCGGAAGCGTACCGACGTGCTCGCCGGGGAGAGTCAGACCCTCGGGGAGACGTTGCGGGAGATGCTCGAGAGTGCAAAGACGGGCAGTGAGGAACTTGCGCGGCTTGAAACGGATCTCGAGCGAGCCTCCGGAGAGATTGCACAGGTCTCGGCGGAGGTCGACGCCCTCAAGAAGAAACTCGACGATACCGAGGTCCCCGGCCTCACCGAGCAGTATGAGGGCTGCCGAAAGTCGGTTGAGGACCTCGAGCGCCGGCTCCGGAACAAAGACGCCGATATCACCGACGCCAAACGCGAGCGGCAGCACTTTGCAAACCGTATTGAAGAACTCGCCGCGGAACGGGCCCGTCTTGAGGGAAAGAATCGGGAGATCGACGCTGAGATCACCGCCACGACCGAGCAGATCGAGAACCAGCGTCGCCTGATCGTTCAGCTGGAAGCGCGCCGCAAGGAGTTTTCCGACGAGCTTGCCGGTCTGCAGGCGGAGCGGGACCGCATCCTCGACGAGATCCGGGTGCTGGACCAGCACGCCTTCGAACTCTCGGGTGCGATGGAACGTACCCGGATGCAGATCGATGCCCTTACGGAGCGTGAGCGGTCGTTGCTTGTGGAACTTGAGGCGCTCCGGGAGCAGGCCGGCGATGTGGAGACCGACCTCGACCTTGCCGCCATCGATGCGGGTATTGCTGAGGCCGAGCGTGCGCTCAAAAAGATCGGCGCGGTGAATATGCTCGCGATCGAGGAGTATGACCGGGTCAGTGCGCGCGTCGAGGAACGGACCGCGAAAAAGGAGGTGCTCTCGCGGGAGCGGGCGACGCTTCTTGAACGGATTGAGAAATACGAGAAGATGAAGTACGATGCTTTCATGACGGCGTTTTCCGCGATTGATGCGAACTTCCAGAGGATCTTCGCGCGGCTGACTGATGGAAGCGGGAGACTGGTCCTTGATAACGAGGAAGACCCGTTTGCCGGCGGCATGACGTTTGCGGTTCAGCCGCGGGATAAAAAGGTCCACCTTCTCTCCGCGCTCTCCGGGGGCGAGAAGTCGCTTACCACGCTCGCGTTCATCTTCTCTATCCAGCAGTACATGCCCGCGCCGTTTTATGCGCTGGACGAGGTGGATATGTTCCTCGACGGGAACAATGTCGGCAAGATCGCCGCCATGATCAGCGATCTTACGGGGAACGCACAGTCGATCATTGTCTCGCTCCGTAAACCGATGATCGAGCGCGCCGACCGTATTGTGGGCGTGACGATCCGCCAGGATAAGAGTACCTACGTGACCGGTGTGCAGAACAATGGATGAGGAACCGGTCGAGATCCTGGTGGGCATGGCCGAGCGGGGGGAGGTCGATCCCTGGAATATCGATATCGTGGATGTGACGGATCGGTTCCTCGCTGAACTCGACCATCGTAAGGAACTTGACCTGCGGGTTTCGGGGCGGACGCTCTTTTATGCTGCGTGTCTGTTGCGCTTGAAGTCGGATTATCTTGACGGGTGGGATGATGACGAGGATGAGGGATCGTTACAGGAAGAGGATGATGATTCTCTTTCCTACCCGGACTTTGATTTTGAGCCCGGCGACGAGAGGGAACCGATGGGACGTCTGGAGCGGGAGATCCAGCGGCGTCTGGACCGGAAAAGCCTGCGCAAGCGTCCGCCGGTCACGCTCTATGAACTCATCAAGCAGTTGAAAACGGCGGAAAAGGAGCAGCGTCGGAAGCAACGGAGGCGAACTCCGGCGCTCCGGGAACCGGATCTCAACCTCAACGCCGGGGATGTTGTGGCGGTAGCGCATGATGAGGGTTACCAGAAGGCAGTCCCGGCTGTGATGAAAGAGTTCGAGCGGGCTATGCGGGAGGGGAGTGTCCTGACGCTCGACGGCCTGTCCGGTGCAATGGGGTGGACCCAGCGCGAGGTTTACATCCCGCTCCTGTTCCTGATGCTTGAGGGAAAACTCGCTCTCTGGCAGGATGAGTTCTTTGGTGAGATCTACGTCGGCGACCACATTCCCGAGCATGGCACCGAAGCGTCCCCCTGACTGGCTGGTTTGTGTGCGGGTGCCGTAAGGAATTCCTTCGGCAGGGGCCCGGGTGTCTGCGCGCGCGGGCACCATCTGTTTTTCAGTTATATGTTATTGCCCCGTTCGGTGGCGGTCCGGGGTGAGCGTGCAACTGAAACCTGCTTTCTGTGTGGATCTGGGGTAAATCTATAAATACCACCGAGGATAACATGTTATAGTCAAGTCGGAAGGAAATTCCGAGCCTGATTCTGCATTCCTGTGCAGAATGTCCGGGGCTTCCGACGTTCATGGGGGTCCGAGCCGGATGCTCGGATCCGACGGAGCAGGGAAACAATAATATATCATTGATGACAACATTGTAGGGCTGTGTTGTCAGGACGTCGGATCGTGCAGCCCTTTCCGGGTGGTCTGGTCCTTCTGTCCCTTCAACCGTTGTGACGACTCAAGTTCTGGCTTGGGTCTGATGCGGGTGACAATGTTTATATCTCTGGAAGCCCAACATAATTCCTCGCACGGCATGCCGGTCCCCGGTGAAAACCGGTGGGTCTGATGGTGCCAGATCGGGGGTGTTTGAGGGATTTCCGGTTCGTCCCCCCGTGGGGGCACAATGTTTATATGCGATAAAGCGCAAATATTGTGGTTCTCAAGATCGGGGCGAATCGGGGACCCCACAGGGGTTCCGGAGCGGATCTCTGTGCGAAACAAATGTTTATATGTGGGAACGCATAAACATTTAATCTCGCACGGGTGAGGCGAACCGGTTCAAGCCGGGTTTCCCTGCCTCCCGGATGGATAATGATGGTTCAAGTCATCAAACTTGAATCTGATGCAGGGAGACAATGTTTAAATACTCGTAAGACAAACATTGTTTCCCTGTTGATGGAGAATCAACGCGACCGCGCATGACGCGGGTTGATTCTGACGTTGGCATTGGCAATGCGGAAATTTGTTCAGTAACCGCTAATTCCTCCCAAGTTTAGTAGTGTGCATACTTCCAAATTCTGGTTGATCCTGCCAGAGGTCACTGCTATCGGGGTTCGATTAAGCCATGCGAGTCGAGAGGGTTCGGCCCTCGGCGTACTGCTCAGTAACACGTGGATAACCTGCCCTAAGGAAGGGGATAACCCCGGGAAACTGGGGATAATACCCTATAGACTACAGATGCTGGAATGCTCTGTAATCGAAAGTTCCGACGCCTTAGGATGGATCTGCGGCCGATTAGGTTGTTGTCGGGGTAATGGCCCAACAAGCCAGTGATCGGTACGGGTTGTGGGAGCAAGAGCCCGGAGTTGGATTCTGAGACACGAATCCAGGCCCTACGGGGCGCAGCAGGCGCGAAAACTTTACAATGCGGGCAACCGTGATAAGGGAACCTCGAGTGCCTGTATATGCAGGCTGTCCAGGTGTCTAAAACACACCTGAAGAAAGGGCCGGGCAAGACCGGTGCCAGCCGCCGCGGTAACACCGG